>JASFOJ010000020.1:0-46028 GCA_050116575.1 Gammaproteobacteria bacterium
AGCACAAAACATTCCGTACAGGCCCGGACCGTCTGTCGGGCGCGGCGGTGGTTCGCCTCCGCCACTGACGAGGAAATCAGCGATCAGTTGAATTTCATCCGTGGTCAGGTTGATGGATTGCATGGCGCCTATATTGGTTATTGCCGAGGTGATTTGGGCGGTACTGGTGCCGGTAATCGCCGCGGCGGAACCACCGCTACCACCAGCCCCGTGGCAGGCAAAACAGTACTGATTGTAGAGCGCTTCGCCTTGTGCCGAACCCGCGTCCGCGGTAATGGTTATTGCTAGGGCGGCAGCATTCGTCAAACCGTCGTTGTCCGTCGCCGCCATGGTGACAACGTACTCTCCTTCGCTGGCAAAGACATGGCTAGGATTAACACCTTCAATAAAGCGCACACCGTCGCCAAAGTCCCATAAATACCGTGTAATTGTACCGTCACCGTCGGTAGAGGTGCTGGCGTCAAATTGTATGGTTTGTCCCGGTGAGGCAATTTGGGCGTCACTGGTGAAACTGGCACTGGGTGGCAGTAATTGTTGAGCAGGGGTTACCTCGATGCCCAGTGTGGTGGACGAGGAATTGTCGCCCGCCATTTGAAAATCGCCGTTGGCCGATAGCACGGATGCATACAAGGTTACCGGGCCGGCGGTTACCGGTGCGTCGAGATTGAAGGTCCATTCTATTCCGGACCCGCTGTCGCTGAACGGCTGTGTATGTTTTAGTTCGCCACCATCGTTGGTTGTGCCTGACATGGTAATGGACAATGTGCCGGCTGTGGTGCTGACATTAAACCCACCAGAATTTTGTTGTCCACCGCTCATAGTAAGGGTGTAGGTGTTTGTGGAACCTGCTTCAACGCTGGTGGGACCGATTAGTGTCACTACCGGTGCGGAACCACCGCTATGGCAGTCACTGCACGTGCTGCCGGTAATACCAGAGTAGCCGGTAATACCTGAGCTGTATGACCATGCCATAGGGGAGTTCGCCAGCAATGCGGCCCCTAACAAGATAACCCGTATTAAATATCTATTTCCTTTAATCATGGTGTGTCTCTTCAATAAGTCGTGCTGGTTTAGTTGCTGCCAGTGAATGAATAAATATCGGGTTATCCGCGTATTGCATACCTTATTTATGAAGCGCTCGATTAGATACGTTGCCACCACTAATACGTAAAGCGGTTGTTGTCTATATTCTAGTTACAACGCCTGTGAAGAATATGACCAAAGTCAATACTTACGAAGGTTTTTGTTTCCTTATATGGAGTGTTAAGTATGTAGTTATTTTTAAATGTGTTGCCAGATCACGGCAATGTTTTTCTATAAATTAATTCACTTAATAATTAATGACGCTTTGTTAATAATTGGGAAAAATCCTACATATCGATAAGTTTTGATGAATGTGTTGGTAAAATGCATAAGTGCGTTAGAATGGTTGTAAAGACAAGGCTGGTAAAATCGCAAATTTCCATAACATTGGGTTAATGTCGCCATGGCGACATTAGTGATTCGATTTCTATACCCATGTTAGCCGTCAATGAATTTGTGCATTTAGAGGGTTGCTGATTTGAATCCGGCGTCGTGGGCTGATTGATCTGTATCATGGTTAATGGCGGCTACAAAAACTAGTCTGTTTATTGGTTGCAGTTAAATCTGCGTTAGCAAGTGCCTGGTAAATTTTTCGGGTTTTGGATTATCTCGAAAATCATTACCGGTCTGAGTGCGAAGGATAGCAGTTGGGAAAGGTGGCCGCGTAAGTTGGCTGGGCGTAAGTTGGCTGGGTCAGTAAAGCGATAAGGTAGCGCGGCTGGTTTGTGGTGTTAAATCGGGAAAGCACCAGCTGCCTGATATTCTTCCTCATTTATTGGAACTAACGTGCGATACGGATGACCCCAGGTGACAAGGAATATTCTAATATTACCGCTTATATTTTTCGCCGTTGTGGCAGCTATGTCGGCCGCCGCAGCAGAGGACAGCATCGAAAAATATTCCCGCAAAGGGGCTGATACCTGTCTGAAGTGTCACGATGAAGATTACAAATACCCGGTGCTTCCCATATTTTTTTCGCCCCACGGGAATCGCCATAATCCACGTACACCCATGGCGCAATTGCAGTGCGAATCCTGTCATGGGCCCGGCCGGGCCCACGCAAAGGAACCCAGCGTCGGGCAAGAGCGGGCACCGATTATCAGTTTTGGGCGCCAGTCCTGGGTGAGCCGGGAACAACAAAATGAACAATGCCTGCAATGCCATAAAAGCAATAACAGGATGAAATGGCTTGGCAGTGCTCACCAGCAACAGGACATGCTGTGCGTGGATTGTCACAAATTGCATGCCAGGCGGGATCCCATACTTTCAAAACGCAACCAGGCTGAACGTTGCTACGCCTGTCATAAAAAGCAACGTGCCGAGTTCGCCCGAGCCTCAGTTCATCCAGTACGCTATGGAAAAATGCAGTGCAGCGATTGCCATAATCCACACGGCACTTTTTCGGATTCGTTGTTGAAAACAACGACTAAAAACAACACGTGTTATCGTTGCCATGCTGAAAAACGGGGCCCTTTTTTATGGGCGCATGCGCCGGCACAGGAAGAGTGCGGTCTGTGCCATGAACATCATGGGTCTATTTATGCGCCACTGTTGAAGAAGCGGCCGCCGTTGTTGTGCCAGCAATGCCACACCATGGCAGGTCATCCAAGTTTTGCATTAGACGGCAGCGATATATCAACGGCGAGAAGTGCGTATTTGCTCGGCAAGAGCTGTTTAAACTGTCATTTCCAGGTGCATGGATCCAATCATCCGTCGGGCGTGAAACTTATGCGCTAACACTGATGCCCTAAATAATGGCAATTCGGAGCATAGTCATGTATGGAACCAGTAAGCATCATCATTGGTGGGCGATTCAAGGCATTGCGGTATGGGTGTTTTTCACTGTGTTACCGAATGTTGCCGGTGCGGCACCTGATCCGGTTCAGGTCAGGGAAATTACCGCCGATTGGAAATGCCAATGGTGTCCTTACGAAGACAACGCCCAGGCGGTTGGTGAAGTGGAAGCCGGTGTGGGGTATGTTACCAATGATTCTTATAAACACGGTGATTACACCGGTCTTAACGAAAAAGGTGCCTATGGGGTCGCAAACCTGACGCATAACTATCAGAGTCCCGATGGGTTTTATACTGATGTTACCGTGAGTGATGCGGGTCTGGATTCCCGTGCTATCGAATTGCGCGGCGGTATGAACGGTACGGCGGAGCTGGGGTTGGACTATAGCGAATTACCCAAACTGACTTCGGATTCTGCGCGGACCCCTTATCAGGGCAATACTTATCTGCAAAGGCCTGGCGGATGGACGCCACAGCCCAACACCCAGGACATGACCCAATTGGCGTCGGCGTTGCATGACGTTGATTTAATGACCGAGCGGCGGAGCTATGGGGTCTACGCCACTTATTACCAGACGCCGCAGTTGTTCTATGGTCTGAGTTTTCAGCGTGATTCCAAGGACGGTAAAAAATCGGCCGGTCTTGCGCTGGGAGATTCCTTTGCAGCTGCTCGAAGCGCCATATTGGCCGTACCGGTGGATTACCTGACGAATCTAGGGGAGGCGACAATTAACTATAGTCGAGCCAGATGGCAAATGGCGGTCAAATATCAATTTTCGAAATTTGAAAACGATAATACGTCGGTGCAATGGGAAAATGCGTTTTCATTGCCGGGTTCCGTGTCGCAGGGGCAAGCGGCATTGGAGCCGGATAATAAAATGCAACAGGTTTCCTTGAGAGGCAGTTACCAGCTTTTTAATGCAACCCAACTGACGGGACTGCTGGCTACCGGCCGCATGGAACAGGACGTGGCGTTTCTGCCTTATACGGTCAACGGTGCGTTGTCGCCGGCAGCGTTACCGCGTTCCTCGCTGGGCGGAGAGGTGAATACTTTTGATGCCAGTGTGGGTCTTTACTCCCGGGTTAATCAGCAAGTGAATTTTCAGGCGCAGTACCAGCAACACGAACAGGATAACAATACACCGCGGGCGACGTACAATTATGTTATTGCCGATACATCAATTAGCGGCAATCCAAGGGCCAATATTCCCTATGGTTTTCGCCAGCGAAAGTTACAGCTGGAAGGGGACTATCGTCCGCAGACACAGCAAAAATTTACCGGCGGTTACGATTATCAGACAGTTGACAGGACGTATCAGGAAGTGGAAACCACCACCGAGCATGGTGTATGGGGCCGTTACAAAACCGAGGCCAAAGATAATTTGCATTTGGCCGTGCGTCTGGAGCGCTCCAGGCGAGACGGTGACAGCTATCAGCCGGTAACGGAAATCGTGCCGGCCGAAAATCCATTGCTGCGTAATTACAACCTCGCGGACCGGACCCGCGATAAAGCATCGATCACTATCTTGCACAAGCCGCGCAACAATGTGCAGTTGGATTTTGTGACCGAATATGCCAAAGATGATTATTCGGATTCCGATCTGGGATTACAGCAAAGCGAACAAACCAATTTCTCCGTCGGCTTGCAATATCAAATGACGGCAACCATGCAACTTACCGCTGATTATACGCTGAGTGATATCACCTCCCGGCAGGCAGGAAGTTTCGCGGCCACAAGCTGGTCAGCAAGCAATGATGAATCCGTCGATGTCGCGCATCTGGGGTTGGTTTATCGCCCGCTACGATACAAGCTGACACTGGGACTGGATTATACCTACGCGGATTCTACGGGACAAACTACCATTACAACGGGAGATGCATTTCCGGATTTGACATCAAAACGGCATACCTTAACGCTGTATGGTGATTATGATCTGGGTGAAAGATCCGTGTTGCACGTGTATTATCGCTACGAGGATTACCGGGAAGAAAACTGGGCCATCGACGGCGTGGCGCCAAACAGTATACCGCGTGTATTGACCATGGGTGAGGTCAGTCCGGATTACAGTATAGGCCTGTTTGCGGTAACCCTGCGTTATCGGTTTGAATAAGTTTGTCCCCCACCTTTATTGGGCTGGTATTAAGAAGTTGCGTAGGATACGCCTTTTTAAGGTGTCGTCATTGTTCGCTGGCGTAGTAGTGCAACAGTTGATCGATGCCTTCATCGCCCGCCGCTTTTTTAAGTTTTTCCAGCTTGGTGATCATCATGGGATTAACCCGCCGTTTTTTATCCAGGTAATCCTGGATGGCCTGGCGCAGGTAAGGAACCCATTGCCCTGCTAGGATACCGTAGTTGTTTTGTGTAATTCGTCCGCCGTTTTCGTGGCATTTTTCACAATATTGGTTATGTAGCTTTTCGCCTTGTTTGGCTTTTGCGGGGTCAAATTCCTGTTTTCTGGGTTTGAAAGTTTGTTTAGCGTAGTATGCGGCCAGTTTGTCAATGTCGTCCTTTGAAAGGCTGTGCACAAAGTTTTTCATCATATCTGATTGGCGGCCGTTGTTCTTATAAGCATCCATAGTATGAGTAAAGTACTCGCGCGTGATGCCGGCGATGGAAGGAATGGTTGAGTTGGGACTATTGCCGTCTGTTCCATGACACATACCGCATTTTTCAATGGTTTTGTCAATGGGGTCGGCATGGACAGAAAAGGCCGAAATCATTGCTGCGCAACAGATTATCAATATGGCGCACCGACCTGAGGCCGATGAGCTGAAAACGCAATTATATAGTGCTACGGGTTTCATGGTTGTACCTCGCGTAACTATCATCCCTGATTGAATTCAATTATAGCATTTGTCGTGGACGGCCCCGGTTATTTTCGGCGAAATAAGCTGCTTTGCTTATTGATTAATTTGATCCTGCAATAACTGTGGAGTATCAAACGCGACACTAGTATCATGGCCGTGGTGGATATAGCGGCGACAATGCAATATTCAATCGAGTGCAAATCACGAACAACACAATGACAGGCATAGATAATACAGACAAGGGTAGTGATGTAGACTCAGGCCCCGCCCTCGGTGCCGAGCAAGCCGGTGATGAACAATGTGGTTGCGGCAGTGGGCTGTTATATAAAAATTGCTGCGGCGCGCCCGGCCGCACGGCGGTAAATGCGCCGTTGCTGGCGAGGGTTTCATCGCAGGGGGTGGATGGGCTGGACAATTTAACCGTGGAACTGCAATCGGCAATCGACAATATATCAAAGCAGCCTGACTGGTTTCCGGCCCGTATTAATTTTTTCGAAGACACGGCCTATTTTGTCAAGATGTCGTTGCAGTGGTACCGTGATAGCGTATTCCTGGATCCGGCCAGGATGAAGGGCAGCTGCGTTATTGCCTCAGACCTGGACTGGTTGCAGCAGGTGTCCGGGCAAGTTGAGTGGCAGCCCACAGGATTTATTTTTCATACGGCATTTTGCGGGTCCACGTTGATGTCACAGGCACTGGCTGCGGTATTCAACGGCCTGCCACTGCGTGAACCCGAAGTGCTGGGTAATTTGCTGGTTTATCTGCGCTCGCAACGGAGCGCGCCACAGGAATACGATGCGCGGATTCAACAGATCTTGAACCTGTTGTCGCGCAGTTATGATGCCGGACAATACGCTGTGGTTAAGGCTAATGATTACGCCAATCCTTTAATGCCGGAGTTGCTGAAGCGCCATGAACTGCCGGTGTTGTTTATGTATACGCCCCTCGGTGAATTTTTGGCGGGATGCCTGAAAGCGGACAATCGGCGGGAGTGGATCCGGCAACGTTTCCAGAGCGTGCAGCGTTTTGCACCGCAACTTCTGCGCTGGCCCGAGCCATTCGCGATTAACGACGATGCGTATGGTGAAATGGCGGCGGTATACTGGAGTTATAATATTGCGTTGTTTCTTGATGCCCTTCGAATAACCCCCGGCCGGGTTTGCAGTCTGGATTTTAACGATATGCTGTCAGATCCGCTGGCGGCTGTGCAGCGTGCCGGTCAATGGTTCGGCTTGCAGCCGCGTTCGGACGTTGACGCAAAAGCGCAAATGGACGGTCTGTTTGGTGTTTATTCCAAGAACAGCCGGTTCAAATACAGTCCGCAACAACGTAACACTGACATTGCTCGCATATTGGAACAAAACAGTGACCAGTTACCGGCCGCCGAGGCGTTAGCAAAACAGTTGCTGGGCGATGATTATCCGAAACAACGGCTTCCCGCTCCATTGCTAAACCAGGTGGGATAATGTCGGTGTTTTTGTTGCGTTAAACCTCATGATCGTTCATTGTCCTGGAATTTACGGGAATAGCGCAATCGGGTGGCTTGCGGGCAATTTTCGGAACGCCTTTCAATGACGCCCAGCTTACAACAGCATAGCGTACGCCTTTTTTGACGGTTTCCGCCTGATGTAGATAACGGTGATCGGAAGGAAACATGACCACCGCGCCGGCCCGGGGTCGAATCTGGTAATTGAGCCGGTAAAAACTCAGCTCTCCACCTTCAAAATCATCATTCAAATAAATGAGCATGCTGAGATCACGATCGATGACCTTGGACCAGGTGTGGTCCTGCATATTCATGTTCTGGCTGTCAGCGTGTTTCACATAATAGCCGCCTTCCCGATAACGCATCAAATCCGGCGATTCAAACCAGTCCAGGGAACGGCCCACACACTGGTGCGCCAGCTCCACAAAAATGGTTTCAACCAGTTCGTTAAGTTGTTGGCGACGTTCTCCCATATCCACCCGTTCGGCGATACGCCGTTGGTCTTCGATTTTCACGATGTTGTCGGGGGTGGATTGTTCGTTGTCAATAACCATCAACCGCTGCCCTTCACGCTGCCGCGCAAACGTCATTAATTCATCGACGGTATTGCGATCCAGGTAATTCTCAAACATGAATAAGCCGTAAGGAGGAGGGCGCACGGCTTGCGTCGATCCGCAACATTCGCTGAAAATTTTCCCGCTGTTGCAAAAACAGGGATCTTGTGCGGTGGGATTAAAATCATCCATTGCCGCAAACGGATCAATGATCAGTGGCGAGGCGTCGCCGGTTTCTGGCGCGTTTTGTTGTGTTCCGTTGACGGAATGATCGGCGGTAACATCGGACATGGTGGGTGATACTCCCGGAATCTGGCAGTGTGGATTGGTGGTTAATTCATTATCAGAACTGGAATAATATTACCAAGTGCAGGGTCATAAATACACCACGGTGAAAATCAATTGTGTTTTTTTGCGGTCATGGTGTTGGGCGGTTAAATATATTTTTCGGCGGTTGTCGCTTGTAAGACTCTTTAAGAATAATTCCTGTTTTACGTAAGACTACTTAGGCAATACGTATCCCTAAATTGCAGTTTCACGATAACCGTTCCGGGTCATTAACACTGGCGGTTATTGTAATGTTGTTACTGGTGAGGCAATGGACAACTACAGTCGCCGAGTTTATAAATGAACTTCACAATAACTTTACATTTACCTGTTTATATTAACAAATCCGGCAACCATTATTTTGACCCTAAATATACCCTATGTTAGATTAACCGGCGTGTTGGTTCTGGAACACGTCCGGTGTTGCGTCTAAGCAGCCGGTATTTCGTGAACCAGGATACAATAGAGCATACGTAGAGCTGTGGACCAAGGGGGCGCGTACAGTGGCAACTGCTGATGACGACGTTATGAGCAACACTGTTTCACAGCTACACGTAAAAGGTGACGGAATACTGGATGAACCATCTTTGAAGATCGTGGTCGTTAGTACTGTTGTTGTAGCATCTGTGTTGTAGCGTTTGTTATAGCTTCGGCTGTTACAGCAATTTGTAATAGCGATGCACATTTTGTAAATGTATTTCGATTTAGATGTATGTAGTAGTGCAGTAAACCAGCCATAGTAACGTACTAATTGTAGCGAATGAGCGGTTGATTACTACGGCGTTGTTATGGTGGTGTCACAAATATCGTCATAGAGTAATAACTCGGCACTGAAGGTGCTGTAGGGGGATGCTCGCTGACTGGCGATACTGTCGTCGGTACGCCGTTGGCGTACCTGATGTAGATGTTTGTATAAAATTTTACTTTTTACTAACCCAACTTTATGTAAGGAGAAGACTATGGGCGGAGGTATGGGTGGTGGCGGTATGGGTGGCGGTATGGGTGGCGGTATGGGCGGCGGTATGGGCGGCCATGGCGCAGCACCCGCTCCAGCACCGGCGCCAGCTCCCGCGGCTCCTGCACCGGCTCCAGCACCTGCACCAGCAGGTATGGGCGGTGGCATGGGCGGCGGTGGCGGCGGCGGTGGTGGCGGTGGAGGTGGAGGTGGAGGTGGCGGCGGCATGTAAGTCGTTGCTTCCATTTACTACCGAACCACTGATATATCGTCACAACTACCGCAGTCAACCGCGACAGCCACGCACCAACGTTACTAATGTTTGTGCGTGGCTGTAGTCCGGCTTGACAGAACGCAAGCTCGCGTTACAGCGCGCTGCTTCGCAAAGAGGGCCGCCAGCTAGCTGGCGGCCCTTTTTAATGCGCCACAGATTTTTTTATCCCAATGATTAATGACAGATCCCACAGCACAGATATCATTTCTTTAGTTAGGATGTTTTCCTTCAGGTGGGGGCACCCTGCCAGCTAACCGCGCGCTTGTATTCCGTAAGCTGCGCCATAAGTTCATTATGGGTGCCGGTGGTAACGGTTCCATCGCCATGAAAATAAAATATACGGTCCGCCATCCGGATGGACGAGAAACGGTGAGCGATCACCAGCGTCGTGCGGTTTTGACGGAGTAATTGCAGTGCCTCAACAATCATTTGTTCGGAATGGCTGTCCAGCGCCGAAGACGCCTCATCCAGAATCAGGATTGGGGTATCGCGCAGAAATGCCTGGGCAATCGCGAGCCGTTGGGTCTGTCCTACCGACAGGTTAATACCATTTGTGCCAATGATCGTATCCAATCCTTGATGCTTTTCCAGAAACTCCCAGGCGAAGCTTGATTGACAGGCTTCGGTCATTTGTTCCGCCGATGCACCGGGTTTGGCCAGTATCAGGTTGTCCCGGACGGGACCATCAACGATTAACGGTTCCTGCCACACAATGGAGATCTGGTCGCGCAACGAGGCGAGCGATACGGTTTTAATATCCGTGTCGTCTATGCAGATCGTGCCCTGTTGTGGATCGTAAAATCGCAATAACAGGCTGGCAAAGGTCGATTTGCCGGAGCCGCTGGGCCCCACCAACGCCACGGTTTCACCGGCCTGGATTGAAACGGAAAATTGGGAAAAGATCTGTTCGGTATGGTTGGGATAATGAAAAGAGACGTTATCAAACTTCACATGGCCCTCACGAACCGACAAGGAAATATCTCGATGCGTATCCGCGACCGCGCTTTCCAGTTGCAGGATATCCATTACCCGCTCGGCGGGGTGATGGTTGGCCTGCAGTTGCACCGGTATGCGGGCCAGGTTACGTACCGGGCCGGTTAGGTTTCTGACGTACACCAGAAAGCTAACCAATACGCCAATGGTTAAATCCCCGGATTTGATCCCTGATACGCCACTGTAAACCACAATTACGCCGGCCAGATAAATCAAAAAGGTAAAGAAGGTGTTATACAGGATCCGGATCTTGCGCACTTTCAATGCCCATTGGCGTGCAATGTCAAACTGCTGTTGATGTTTTTGCCGCACGGTTTGTTCACTGTTGAATGCGCTGATGCCGCGCAGATTCTGTAGCGTTTGTTCCTCAACGGTGAGCAGGCGGGCCTTTTCCTGGGTGAACCGGCGCGCGGCTTTGCCGGTTTTCGGGGCCACAAAATGTTGTGACAGAAAGAACAGGGGAGCCATGGTGGCGGCGACCAGTGCCAGTCGCCAGTCTATCCAGAACAACATGGACCCATACGCCAGCAGCACCGCAGTGCTGGTGAAGGCATTCATTGGCGCATTGACGACGAAGGTTAACAAGCTGTCAACATCCCCGGTGAGTCTGGCCAGCAAGTCACCTTTGTCAAAACGGTTAATGACCGGATATGAGAGATGCATGATCCTGGTTAATAAATCACCACGCACGCGGTCAACAAAGCGAAGGGTTACCTGTTGAAACAGGTAGGCACTGACAAACTGGACGGCCTGGTTTACCACCACAATGCCGGCAATAATCAGCAACGACTGGTTAAGTTGGCCAAATTCCGCACTGGTGATTTGCGAAATCGCCACCCCCAGCATCCATATCATTAGCGTGTTCGCGCCGATCGTCACGATACGCAACACGTACAGGGTCACCACGTAATACCGGTCAGCGTGAATGTAGGGGAAGAAATAGCGGGCAATTGCGCGTTGCCACTTCATAAATTGCCAGCTGTCACTGCTCATTTATTATTCCTGTTGGTTATTGTACTTCGGCGTCTGTTTAGCGTGCCCATTTTACGCGTCATCGGATGGGGGTGGCAGGCGCTAACAGATGACAATTGCAATGTTTTTGGCGTGCATTAGTCCACCCATTCGCGGGCTATACCCGATTTGTCCGCTAAGGTTTTGACTTGAAAGATATCTCGTCTATTATTGAGTGGCATCTAAGTGCAATATCTGTGTCTTTTTGGTTAAGAATTGTACTTCTGTCGCCTGAAATTTAACACAACTGGCTGTTGATTCCGACAAACGTTGCGCGATGCCACCAAACGTGTAAGGTGTTATTGGGTAACTTGCCTGTGACGGGCACAACGTGTGGACGTCAACCTATATATATACGCCTACATAGGTCAGTGCGCGTCAGCCGAGCCTATCTGGATAATCATTAATATTGATTTTCCCGCCATCAGGGAATGATAAGAATAAATCTATACGAGCGTCATATTAATCTACAAGGAGGATATACGTGGTCATGAAAAATTATATAAATCTGCTGATCATTGGATTCGTGCTGACAGGGCTGCTTACAGCCTGTGGCAAAAAAGATGATGAGTCCCAAACGGGGATGAAGGACGAGGAATCGTCAATGGAAAGCACCACACCGATGAAAGGTGAAGGTGCCATGGAAAAAGAAACCAAGAAAAAAGATGAAGCGGGCCTGGGGCATGACTACCGCACCTTTATGGCGGATGGCAGTATCGAGTACGGTAAAATCGGGGATTCCTATACCGCCGATCTGGTGATGTATCTGGCGGGTAATCAATTCATGGTCATGGAAGAGCTGATCAAGGATTTTCAAAGCAAAAATCCTGATCTGAAAAGTATCTATGTGGAGACGATTCCCCCGGGCCAGATTCTTAAGGGCCAGCTTCTGAAGCAGGGAGAAATCGACGGCCAGAAAACCGCGCAAAACCCGGATCTGTTTGCCAGTGTAAACCTGCAGCACCTGAAGAAACTGAACCAGAAAGGGCGTATGGATAGTTACATTATCTATATCCACAATAAGCTGGAATTAATGGTCGCCAAAGGTAATCCGAAAGACATTAAAGGTCCTAAAGACCTTACCCGTGATGATTTGGTACTGTCTCTCCCCAATCCTTTAACGGAAGGTATATTCAAGTTTTACGGGTCTGAAATGCTCAAGGACCTGGGGATTTACGAAAAGGTGACGGCAAATGCGGAATGTAAGAGCTGCTGGGCTATTAAGGACAAAACCTGGTTTACCTCTCGCCATCATCGTGAGACACCCCATCGTATCGAAACCGGTGAAGCGGACGTGGGGATCGTTTGGGCCACGGAAGTGGCTTATGGGAAATCCCAGGGTCGTCCCATTGATGGCGTCGCTATTGACGCTCCTCTGAACAAGCAGGGTAAGGTCGGATACGCCATTGGCGCGCTAACCGACGGGCGTAACCAGGAAGCGGCCAAGCGTTATATAGATTATCTGGCGTCAGATGATGCACAGGGCATTTATGAAAAATACGGTTTTATTCGGGCTACCAAGGAAGAACTGACGCCGAAACCTCTGAAATAATCTGCTAAATCATCTACCCGTTCATTGACAGGCCCGGTCCATGTGACCGGGCCTGTCTTTTTCCGACGCGTTTCAACCCTGGACCGCCGCGGTGCATCTTGTCTCGACTGATCGCCGGACCGGCGAGTTTTAATTGTAACCCTCTGAATGTATTGTATTGTTGGCTTTTTACCCTTGTTGCCGTCTATGCCCGCAGCAGATCGCCCTGCTTCAGGTTTTGCTGTAGCGGCCGTCATTAGTTATGCAAAGAACAGTTGGATTCATTGGTTTTTTGCACCAATGGCATTGCGTTTCCTGGACAGATTAACGACCGGAAACGTCATTCGCTGGCGCGTAATCCATTGCGCCCGGTAACGTTTACAGCTTGTCAATCATCAGGGAAACACATTGTATAAATGGCCCGCCACAATAGTTTGTGCCTTATTATTAAGCGTTCTACCGTTTAAAGCTCTGCATGCCGGTTCAGCGGCTGACAAATCATTGATTGCCGTGTTTCCAAAAAACTTTCCACCTATCTATAGCGTCACTGAAAACGGCGTACCCTCCGGTTTCGGGATCGAGTTTGCTGAGCAGGTGGCCAAGGAGGCGGGTTTGCACATCGAGTACCGCAGCAAGGCAACATGGTCGGATGCCATAGAGGCGCTTAAAACCGGCGAAGCCGATCTGGTTCCCAATATGGGAATTACGAAGTGGCGCGGACCCGTGATGGACTTCAGTCAACCGATACATGAAACTCGGGTATCCATATTCGTAAACTATGCCAACAACGAAATACATACTTTCGAAGATCTGCAGGACAAGCTCGTTGGGGTGGTGCGTAGTAACGTCGGCGCTTCCCTGTTGCGGAAACATCCTTCAATTTATACTAGGAGATACCCTTCGCTAAATGAGCTTTTTGTTGCGTTGCTGGAAGAGGAAGTTGACGCGGTTGTTTATCCGGCGCCGAATTTTGTGAACCTCGCTTTGCGTTTGGGAACCGATGACCATATAAAAAGCGTCGGACAACCACTTACCATTGTGCAACGCGCCATGGCGGTGCGCAAAGGAAACACGGCATTGCTGGAAAAGTTAAATCCTGCGATTACCAGCGTGTTGCAGTCCAGGCGCTATCAACGGTTGTTGCAACGTTGGTTTCCTCCACCTCCACCGTTTTGGACCACGGAACGAGTCGCCTTTTTCCTGGCCGGTTTGTTAATCGTTGTTGCAGTTATATGGCAGGTATACCGTATAGTGATATTGCGGAAACTGAACGGCCAATTGCTGGCGGCGAATAACTTCAGCAATGCGGTGTTGGATGCGGCGCTGGAAGGCGTTGTCAGTGTGGATTTTCGTGGCCACATCACTTCAATAAACGCAGCAGGCGAACGCATGTTCGGCCGTCCAAAGGCTGATGTTATTGACACCCCTGTGAACTGGCTGCTAGCGGGTCCGGATGCGCATGAGCTGTTAACATCCCTGGAAAAATTTCAATCGCTGCCTGCTCACAATCGACAATGGAGCAGCCAGCGGTTGTGGGAATGTGCCGGTCGGCGCAACGATGGAGAATTGTTTCCGGTTCAGATCAGTGTGTCACCGATGAACATGAACGGCGAGCCGAGTTTCGTATTTATCCTTCATGACGAAAGCCGGGTTCGGCAGGCGGAAATGCGTGCCGAGCATTTGTTGAATCACGATCCATTAACCGGCTTGCTCAATCAGCGGGGTGTATGTGCCGCACTGGATGTTTTTATATCACAACGGGCGTCGTTACCCTTCGCCTGTCTTTGTATTGGCTTGCAACGACTGACCAATATCAATGTCACCTACGGCCGGCAGGTGGGTGACACCGTATTGGTGCAATCCGCTGCTAATCTGGACCAGATTTTCGATGATTGCAATAAGCGCTTGGAGGCGATCGCCCGTGTTGGCGGAGAGCGTTTTCTGCTGGTTGTGCCGGCAACGGATTCGGATAGCGCTATAACCCTTGCAGAACGGGTAATGGAACTGTTTCAGCAATATCCTGTAAAGATCGATGACGGGAAAAAGTCCATTGAAGTGGACGCCCAGGTGGGAATCGCCTGTTATCCCAAGCACGGTACAACCTCCGAAGAGCTGGTCTATCGCGCAGAAGTGGCGTTTTATGAAGGACGCGAGAGAAAAGCGACCAGGGTATATGTATATGATTCCACAGAGACAAGTAAGCAATCCAAAGTGGAGCACGCCCTACAACGGGTCAAATCGGCATTGAATGAAGATCGGGTACTTTTACATTTTCAACCGATCAAGCATATAGCTTCCGGCAGGGTATTGCACCATGAAGTTTTGCTGCGTATGTATGACGATGACGGAACCATAATCAAGCCCTCGGACATTATTCCGGTCGCCGAAAGATTTGGTCTGATTACACGGATTGATTATCGTGTCATGCAGCTTGCGCTTACCTACATGGCATCAATGCAGGATACCTCGGATATAACGCTGTCGGTTAATTTGAGCCCTATACATCTTGGAGATACCAAGCTTTTCTCATGGCTGAATGAGGTTTTTCTGGAAAATCCATTGCTGGCCCAAAATATTATTTTTGAAATCACGGAAACGGCGGCACTGCAAAATATGACCAGTGCCAAACAGTTTATGGATGATTTGAAAAACCTGGGTTGCAGATTTGCCCTGGATGATTTCGGAGTTGGATTTACCTCTTTCGCGCAATTGCGTAATTTACCCGTTGATGTTATCAAGATCGATGGCATGTTTGTGCGGTACTTGAGCCACAGCGCTGAGGATCAGGTGTTGGTACAGGCGATGACAGACGTTGTTCACAGTCTTGGCAAAAAAGTAGTTGCTGAGTATGTTGAAGATGAGGCGACTTATACTTTGTTGCGTGAATATGGTGTCGATTTTGCGCAGGGCTATTACATCGGGCGACCTGTTCCGGACCTGGATATCGATAACGATACCTCCAGTCATATCTCCAATCATACCGATACCCATAATAAGCAAGGGAAAGACATCAAAGCGCAGCATTCCTGACCGTGCTTAGGGTTAAGGCGTGTGATGTCTGTTCGCCGCTGGCTGTTCGCTTTGATTCATTCTCTGTGGAGTTTCCGGGTTAAGTGGTGGTTTGCGCCTTCGTTTTTATGCACCGGTTATCATTTTTCCCCAATGCCCCCAACAGGGCCGCTTTTCCGTTGGTCAGCGATAGGTAACCATTCGTCGATGTCCGACCGGCAACTGATAAATATTACTGCCTGACAATGGCCGTTAATGCCAGTGTCTCCCGATATTTTGGGAGTCGTTCTCAATGAAAACATGAACTTACGGTCATCTGCTTTGGTTGCTTGTAAACAATAAAATGTTATTGATTTAATGAATTGAATTTTTCGGGCCCTGCAGTCGGTAATATCTTTAAAATTCGGAATTTTAGGAACTTCCGGAAATTTTTAAAGCAATAAGCACCGGGTCCGATAACCGGGCTAGATGTAAATGAAATATCGCAACTTGCGATCTGGTTCACGGTTTTGTTTTTCGGGAGACAGGTTTTATGAAACTCATCACACATTTTTTAGTTGCCCTGTGCTGCGTTGTTCTTCCCGCTTGTGGCGGTGGCGGTTCGGGCAGCGGTGGCTCCGGGGGCGGCGGCTCCGTTGTTGGAGTTCAATTACCGGATAACGTCAGTGTTGTAACCGCCACTGATGACTCATCCGCCAAACCCCTCGCTCCGACCGGAGTGGTTGTTGATACCAGCGGTTATGCCGCCACATCGGATTATGCGCTGGATGAGACCCGCTCCCATGTCTATGATCCATCCATGGAACCCCTGGATTCGGTGAATATGATTTTGTGTCTGATGGAACAGACCCGGGCGTCGGACATGGTGAACCAGGGTGCCTATATCGCATTGGTGGACGAAGACAAATGCGAGCAGGGCCAGAACCAGAGCAACGGGTCCCAGGCGGGACAAACCAGCAGTAACGTTAAGCAATACAACAAATGGACCGTGCAGTCTTCACGGGCCAGTTCCAGTGATCCGATGATCGTTAAAATCTGGGTGCCCGGTGATAACGTTGATCCCTCTGACCCTAACGCCAATCCCGAAGATGCGCAAAACATTCTGGTGGAAGTCACCGCCACTGAAGGTGTCAGCGCCGATAAACCCTTTGGCAGTTTCAGTATGAACTTCAAAGGTGTGGTGGACGAAGGGCTGTTCGGTGGAACCCCGGGCAATTACCAGACCATGATGCTGGGACTACTGGAAACGGTGGACAACGCTATGGGGCAACCGCAATTTCGTTTTATCAACGTGGGCGGCGGCGAGGCCAATTCCATGATCACGGATTTTTCATTTACCGAGGCCACCGCCGTGGTGATGGACGACGCCTCCGGCACCGGGGGTGTGGCCAAGACCATGGCCAGTTTTTCCGATCCCATGGGCGGTACGCAAAGCAAAACTTTTGCCGTGGCGTTCAATGATACTCACTTACGACGCGCCCTGGATAGCAATAACGACAATAGCGCTGACGTTGAAGCCTGCGTTGATCGCAACCAGTTCAATACCCAGGTGTGGCGCTATAACCTGTATCATGCTGCTGACGGCATGTTTAACGGCCGGGCCGTGATCACCGGTGACCGGGTGGTGCTTAATTCCGGATTCCCGTTCCGTTACGATACTGGCAATGGCGAAATCGACGGTCATATCAGTTACTGGGGATTATGGGCGGAGAATGATGCCGCCATTCCTGATGGGGCCACCATCCAGCGGATGAATTTCAGCAGCGGTACCACAACGCCATATACAGTGAACGTATCACCGGGCAAACTCATCAAGCGCAGCGCCAATACCGAGTTGCTCTCCAAATATCAAGGTGACAAATTTACCGGATGGTATAATCATCCGACGGCTGGCGATCCGACTTCCAAAGGTTACGACTCCTGGGAAATCTCGGTGGATACCAACAACGACTTCGTCATCACCGGTGGCGTTACCTGGGGTGAGAATGGTCCGCAGGTTACCAGCGAGGGTCCTTACACGATTACCTTAACAGGGGGTGAAAACCTGTGGCTGTGGTCCGATGCCCTGGGCGGTAACATCGTCTATGTGTATGACAGCACCGTCACTAATCCAGCCAACCGTACCGTGACTTTTTATGACGAGGAATTTGTTTATCCCGATGATACCCTGTTCAGTGGCGGCAATGTGACTGTCTATTGCTACGATCGCTGTATGATAGGCGGATTGACACAGACGGACGTGAATAACGCCACCTCGGACATGGATTTGTTTTACCCTTCAGACGGTACCGAATATGTCTATACCCTAACAGCCAGCAATGGCAAGTTGACCCTGACCGACAACACGGCGGCGGGCGCCACGGTGTCGACGGATGGCCTGGATCTTTCCAGCCTGGGTATTGACTGGGGCATGCAAACCGGCGAGATGGTCGCTGATAATTCGGCCATCGTGAATCCCTGGGACGTCTACAATCAGCCCGTGACGTTCCGCTGGGAAACCGGTTCCAATGAGTGGAACAAGCTGATTACGGTGAGCGACAGCAACGGCATCGTGCGCTTCGACAAGCCGCTGCAGTTTAACTATACGCTGGAGGCCGGTGACGAGGCTAACGGTGATCCCTCGGGTAATGCCGGCAAAACCTTCCTGCTGGAGTACGGCGGTAACGGTGAGCTGTGGGGATTCCCGTGGCAACCGGAAGCCGGTTGTGACACGAGCACGGAACAATGCCGCTGGTACTCCGCGGTGACGCTCAAGAACGGCGTGCAACTGACCGACGGCGATGGCAACAACTTCGTGGTCAAGCAAATCGAGCGCGAGCAGAACATGCAGGAAGTTAGTTTGTCTCCCAACTGCGATGCGCTTAATGCCGCCAACCTGTTCAGTGATCCCGCCATGACGTTGCCCACCACCAGCGATATCAATAGCGTGAGCTTCTCGTTGGCGGATAAACCGGTGGTAACCGATGCCCCGGCGGTGATCGAAGGCGAACTGCAGTAACACTTGTTTTAAGCAACACGCGTCAAATTTTCACGACGTTTCACACTGGCCCCATCCGCAAGGATGGGGCCTTTTTATTTTTTCGCCCCAAACCAATCCGGTTCCATCTGGCTCGTTGCTTGTTTTCTCACTTTATTATGCCTGCTTGGGAATGCAGTTTGTGAACGACGCGATTTTACCCAAACGGTGTGTCCGTTGTTGTTGGCGCCGGGCATCTGTAAGATAATCCGCCTTATGAAAGATCTGTCACAGTTAATGGATATCGACCGCCATCACATCTGGCATCCCTACAGTGCCCTGGAATCGGATTTGCCGGTCTATCCCGTGGAATCGGCCCGTGGCGTGCGCCTGAAGCTTATCGACGGCCGTGAACTCATCGACGGTATGGCATCCTGGTGGTGCGCCATCCATGGCTATAACCATCCGCAAATGAACGCAGCGCTGCACGGGCAACTGGACACCATGGCCCACGTCATGTTCGGCGGTCTGACTCACGAGCCGGCGGTTGAACTGGCGGAAAAACTGCTGGCTATCACTCCTGATTCGCTACAGGCGGTGTTTTTTTCCGATTCCGGTTCGGTGTCGGTGGAAGTGGCGCTGAAAATGGCTATCCAGTACTGGCATGCCAAAGGCGAACCGCAGCGCCAGCGCTTTATCAGCCTGCGCGCCGGTTATCATGGCGATACTTTCGGCGCGATGTCTGTCTGTGATCCGGTGACCGGCATGCATACCTTGTTTGCCGATATGTTGCCGCGGCAGATTTTTGTGGAACAGCCCCGTCGCCGTTTCGGTGAGACCTGCAGCGACAGTGATATTGCGCCGTTGGAACGGATGTTAGCGGATAATCGTGATCAGGTGGCCGCGGTCATCATGGAACCCATCGTCCAGGGAGCAGGGGGGATGTGGTTTTATTCCGCCGATTATCTGCGTCGTGCGCGGGAGCTGTGCGACCGCTACGGCGTGTTATTGATTCTGGATGAGATTGCCACAGGCTTTGGTCGCACCGGGCGGCTATTTGCCTGTGAGCACGCTGCGATTGCCCCGGACATCATGTGCGTGGGCAAGGCGCTCACGGGCGGCTATCTCAGCATGGCGGCGACGCTGGCCACGCGTGATGTGCATATAACGCTGGATCATGGTGAGCCTGGCGTGTTTATGCACGGCCCCACCTTTATGGCCAATCCGCTGGCCTGTGCCGCAGCGCTGACGAGTATTAGCTTGCTACTGGATTCGCCCTGGCAAAAGAATATTGCCCGTATCGAACGAGGACTGGAAGCGGGACTGGCGCCGTGCCGTGAATTTGACAACGTGAACGACGTGCGGGTATTGGGCGCCATCGGCGTTGTGGAAATGAATCAAACCGTGGACATGAAATCCATCGTGCCGCGGTTTGTCGAGGCTGGTGTCTGGGTGCGGCCATTCGGCAGGCTGGTGTATTTAATGCCGCCTTATATTATCAATGACAGCGACCTGGCAACGTTGACCGCCAGCATTGCCCGGATCGTCGCGCCTTGATCGCCACAGGTCGGGTTGCGGTAACGTAGTGTCAATGCGGCGCGAACCGGGCATTAACAATCGTAAGGATGCAACAGGGGAATTATCCGGCGACCAGGGCCGTTATTTTAGAACGGGCAAAACAAACCCCGGAATTTAAACCTTTAAACCCATTCAAAGGCAAATCCCGGGGTTAGCGATATGTTGTGGTTCGACCGATCGTTGTGATTCAACCGGTCGTTTCACTGGTTTCGTGCAGTATCAGGATTGTTTTTCGAAAATAAAGATACCCCAGGCCAGATAACCGTTTTTCCCACCGTCAATCCAGTGTCCCAGGCCTTTTTTCATGCGTTCGATGTATTCCGATGACACGGCGCCCGCGAGGTCTTTTTCGTGTTTTTCCGTGTCCTGTAAAACGCGTGAGTAATGGCGCGTGAGTTGATGGGTATTGTCTTCGAACAGTTTTTCCGTGAAGCCAAGTTTTTCTAAGGATTTACGATAAAACTGAGGCGAGCCCAGCGATGACAGGTGAATGCGATCCAGAATCGGCTGCAACACGCCCTCTGGGCAGCTATCCGCCGCCATAGGATCGGTGAAAACGAATTGGCCACCCGGCTTCAGCACACGGGCTACTTCCTTCAACACCTGTTCGCGGTGGCCGCTGTGCAATATGGCGTCCTGCGACCAGACAATATCAACGCTGTTGTCTTCCATGGGGACTTCTTCAAAACTGGCATCGACCACGTCAATTTTATTTTCCAGGCCGCGTTCGGCGTTGAGCTTACGGTCCCGCTCGTTTTCTTTTTCGCTGAGGTTTAGTGCTGTTACATGACAGCCGAATTTCTCAGCCAGATAACGGGCGGCGCCGCCGTAACCGGCACCGATATCCAGTACTCGTTTTTGCGCATCGACGCCTTCCAGCAAAGACGCCATGTGGGCCACGGTGCGATGGCTGGCATCGGTAATGGGTTCATCGTCGGAGTTGTAGAGTCCGATATGAATATCCTCACCGCCCCAGACAATGGCATAAAAGTTATCCGCGTCGTCGCTGTTATAGTAATCGCGGGCAACGGTTACCGCTTCGGATGAATACTCATTGGCCATTGCTTTTATGCTCCCCGTCGTTGCTTTCCTCTTCGTGATAAGCTTTTTCCGCCACATGAACGAAAAAGTCCGGATCGTGGGCCTTGTAAGTTTCCTGGAAATCACCATAGGTATTGATTTGCTGGAAACCGACTTCCTGCATCAGACGCCGGGTATAATCCTTGCGCAGCGGATACATGTTGAGATGATAGCTTGCGCCATCGGGGAATGAATATTGGAAACGCGCCAAACCTTCATCGATATGTTCCGGTTCAGCCACCACGTCTTCGCCGCAGTAGTAATATTTGTGTTTGCTGGAAAATCCCTCGTCCAGAATGGCATCGTAATTACGCTGGTCGAGAATCAGGATTCCGTCGTGTTCCAGTGTTGCGTAGAATTCCGCCAGTGTTTTACGGCGGTCGTTCTCGGAAAATAGATGGGTAAAGGAGTTGCCCAGGCAGATAACGGCGTCGAATTGCTCGTGGATCGTGCGATTGAGCCAACGCCAGTCGGCTTGCACGGTTCTTAGAATATGGCCGCGTTTTTCGGCGTTTTTAAACGCCCGTGCCAGCATTTCCGGGCTGCCGTCAGCGCTGACGACGTCAAAGCCGGCGCTTAACAGGCGCACGGAATGAAAACCGGTGCCGCAGGCGACATCTAGCACTCTTTCCACGCCATAGGATCTTAGCTGTTCAATGAAAAATTCGCCCTCGCTCTGCCAGCGGCGATCCCAGTCGATAAGCTCATCCCATTTCTCAACGAAACTTTTGACATATTCGTCCTGGTAATGGTCAGTATCGCGTACTTTAATAGGATTTTTTCCAAATGATTGTTCTGTTATCTGGTTCATTTTGACCTCATGATATGAATTCAAAGCCACTAACTAGTTCTTGGTTGTCAGGGATGGCCCGAAAATAATTATCAGCGCGGCTTTACTCAGCACACAGCGCTCGATGCGTAACTAGTTGTTAATTTGTTATGACGTCCGCAGACGATTGATAAATTGGCTAGTAAAACCAAAATAATTTGACAGGTATAATGTTATTCGTACCTGAATGGCATAACTTCACTGGTGAACTGTCTGTAAAGTCACCCGTTGACCATGTGTTATTGATTAAGAGCACGTAAGTTTAATGGAAATCGGGCACAATGTAAAAATTAATAATAAATGATGGTAAAATCACTATACGTTTTCACTTTCAATGATAATCATGCCTGTATTTCACGCCCATGTGCTTTATATTCGTCCATTTGTTGTGAATTTCAAGACTTCCCGAATTGTAATTTTGTGATGTAGAGTACGTGAATGTGCACTTGTACGACATACGACCAGGTTATACCGCTAAATTGGATATCATGTTTTTTGAGAAGGACAGTGGTTGGGCAGTGGTTGGGCAGTGGTTGGAAATCAATTGTGATATCTAAAATTTGGAATTCAATATACCGATACTCTTATATTGCAATGCTTCATCGGCACGCGGGTGCGGCTATTAAAGCCGATACAGGCGTTATATGACCAAGATACGCTTGATCGCCTGTTCATAAAACCGCTGTTATTGCTCGCGTTTTCGCGCTGTGATTGTAGCTGTCAGTTGTGGCAGTGAGGTATTACAGCGAACCGGGTGTCGGCCGTAGCGATCTTACGCGAGGTTGTTTAGTGACAATCGGTCGCCGTCTTTTCAGCGGGGCATATTCCTGACTAGTCCATTAATACATATGGACCACAACAACGTGAGATACGGCAGTAATCACCAGCAGATACAGCATCGGTACGTGCAGTACCCGCCAATGACCGAACAACTGTTCCAACAAGCTGACATAGCCCATCTGAACAACACTAACAACATATTGGCGCAGTTGCCGCATTTGGCTACGTTTCAGTTTATTTACTTCCAAAGTATTGAGATCGGCCAGTACGGAAATACTTGTTATAATTTTTTCCAGGTCGCGTGCGCAATTGAAATACAAATAAGCTCCATACCAAAGTACAGATGCAAAACGCTGCAGGTAATGCGCAATATCCGTGGGCTGTTTCAGGCAATAAAGCGCGAATTTAGACAGGCGTTTGCGGATACTTTGCGCGGTTTCGCATTCATATTTGGTGATCATTTCAAAAAGCTCGGGTTCCTGTTCCTTGATTTGGGAATATTGTTTGTGAAGTATCAAGGAAAATTGCGTGTACAGGTAACGGCCCAACGCGCCGCTAAAAATCACGAACAGCATGGCAACGAAAGCAACACTGCTGTTTATGGATTTGAGATTGAACGACGAGTGAACAATAATCAGCAGGGCACCGATGGCACCGCATGTTATGTGCGTGTAATACCAGACATCCATGGTAATAAAATGCCGCAACAGGGTAACGCGTTTATAGGCCGAATACAGTATTGCCACCAACATAAGGATGCCACCGATAAGCCCGGTGTTGTAGACAAAGTTGCCGTCTTCCAGGTAGTTGATGCCGCTTAACGCAGCCCAGCCAATATATACCAGCAGCAGGAAAGCCGCGAATCCTGCCAGCATATAACGCACTTCCCGTCGAGATCTGCCGTAATTTTCCGGTACAAACGCAATGGGGTATTTCTTTTCGAGTAACCGACTGGCGCTGATACTATTGTTAAAATCAAAGGCTACCGGCAAATTTTTGTCGTCGTCTTTGTTCTTCCCTGTCGATTTAAATTTTTCTCGTAGAAATACTACCGTATCGAGCAACGAGTCACTGTGTTCGGTTACCACCGTTAGCGACCGGTTGTCCGGTGTCCTTGTTGAATCCCTGGCTGCGTTACTGGACATTTTGTCAAGTCCCCCTATGCCTTGTTTGCTTGCTTATGTCAAAACACTTCCGGTTGTATTGCCATACTTGTTCAATAAGCCTGGCAAATCCTGTTGGTGAAGATTGAGATAGTTATTATTTTGTGAAAATAAAGAAGAGGTGAGTTCTACGTCCCGCATTTTTGAATCGCGGATAGCTTCAGATGCCAGCGGGTTCTGACGGCGCCAACGTCACTACGGGCGTCACTTCAGGCCGACAGTTCGAGACCGGCAACTCGTTCCGGCCTCGCCGTGATCAAGCAGGCGGTATTTTAATGAAAAAAACGGTTAATTGTAAGACCCTGACTGAATATCAAAGACGGTAAGCTTGGTGATACCGGGGTAAGGTCAAAAATAAGGTGAAATCATAGTTATGGCTGTCCTGTGTCTGGCTTATTGACCTTTGAGACAAAAATAGCGTATTTACCTGCGACGAATTCACTTTAACCCGTATTGTTGCTTTTTAATAACACAATCCGCGACTTAGCAAATTCTCAACGGTGGGTTTCGGATAATTATGAATTAATTATGAATTCCCAATACAATTCATTGAGTTAATAGATAAATTTCCTAGAATATGCCGAACAGTTGCCGGTGTGTTCGCTAACGTGCCGAGAGCTGTAAAATATCCTGCCGGTTATTATCGGGGCGGCATGGATTCCCGCGCTTTAACAGTATTTCTTGGTGTTTCAAAATCGTTATCGTTTAAATTTACCGTGACAATAACGTTTTGCAAACCAGGGGGGCACATGAAAAAATTCTCTGTGTTGGTGGCCGGTGTGTTGTTGATTTGTTACGGACAGTTCGGCAAGGCACAGGAACATGTGGTCACCCAGAAAAACAATCAGTTCTCGGAGGTGTTTCTCAAGCTGGAAAACAACGATAAACTGAAAATTGTTAACCTGGATTCGGTGAACCATAGAATTGCCTTTCTGTACAAAGATAAAGAGCAACTCGTTACCGAACTCAAACCGGGCGCGAGCCGGATTATCGAGCTGAGCAGTCCCGGGCTGTACGACATTAGATCGCAGAACCACCCCGAGATGATGATGACTATATATGTGCCACACACCATCAAGATCGGCGGTAATAAGTCCGAATACTATTTTTGACGTCTTCTTGTTGGTATAATTCGGGTTTCGGAGCCGCTCGCGAACCCGCCCATGAAGATCGGTATTACCCTAAAACTTTTTCTCGCTTTCTTTGTTACCAGTATTATTGTCATCGTCGTCATGACGGTGGCAGTTCGCTACAGTTTTCAGTCCGGTTTTCTCGACTACGTGAATCGGGTCGAGGTGGAGCGGTTGCATACGCTGGCGCGAACGATCGCCCAGGAATATGAAAAAAACGGCGACTGGAAATTTATAAAATATAAAAGGGGAATATGGCACCGGCTTATTATTTCGCATCTACGTTCGTCCCGGGGCGTATCCTTCAAGCTGGAAAACCTGCCAGAGGATAACGGAGAACAGACGCTTGATCTTACCGACCTGGGCCTGCGTCTGGCGTTGCTTAACGCGGACAAGGAATTTGTTGCAGGTAATCGGCAATACGGTGACGACGCGGTGTTAAAACCTATTGTTATCGCATCCGGCGAAACCGTTGGCTGGCTGAGCATTACGCCGTCGACGGAACTGGTGGACACGGTCGATATTCAATTTAAGGAGCAGCAAAATAATACGGCGATTCTTATTAGTTACATCAGCATATTTTTTGCCGCCATGGTGGCTGTTGTTTTCGCCCAGCATTTGTTAAAACCCATCAAACAACTGGTTGACGCAACGCGCGCGCTGGCCGCAGGCAGGTTCAACACGCGAATCAATGTCAATGGGGTTGACGAAATCGGTCAACTGCAAAATGATTTTAATTCGTTGGCCCATACGCTGGAAAGGAATGAACAATCGCGGCGCCAGTGGATTGCCGATATTTCCCACGAACTGCGTACACCTATGGCTGTGTTGCTGGGAGAAGTGGAAGCTATTCAGGATGGTGTGCGGCAGGCCTCGTACAATAATCTGGAATCTTTGCATTCGGAGATTCTGAGGGTTAACCAACTTATTGATGATTTGTATCAACTGTCCATGTCGGATATTGGTGCGTTGGATTACCGAAAGGAACCTGTTGAACTTGGAGATGTACTTGAAAAGGTTATCACAACTTTTAAGGATAAATTGCGTGAGCGGGGTATCGAAGCGCATATTGACTATGACCCGTCACAGTCATTGGTAATATTCGCCGATGCACAGCGACTATTTCAGTTGTTTTCCAACCTGTTGCAGAATACACTGCGTTACACCAATGCTGGCGGACGTTGCGAGATCACTTGCAAACGCACCCACCAGGAAGTAACGGTGAATTGGCAGGACTCCGAACCCGGTGTGCCGGACCACCTTTTGGAAAATCTTTTTGAACGGCTGTTTCGGGCCGAAGAATCGCGCAATCGCGAAAGTGGTGGGGCTGGGCTGGGGCTGGCAATCTGCAAAAATATTACCGAAGCCCACGACGGTGAAATATCCGTACGTCATTCGCCGCTGGGCGGATTGTGGTTCCAGGTCAGGTTTCCCGCCATGTCGACGAAATCCCGTTGGTTCCATGACGAAAAACTAAAACGGGCTTAGCAATAGATTGAATCTAGTAATGAACGGTTTGGCAATGATTGGATGGGCATCGATAGCGATCAAGCCTGTGCTATCGAAACGGTGTATTAGATAATGTAGAAATAACAATTTCAGGGGTAGATTAAAACATGGATGATTCACGGGTTCTTATTGTTGAGGACGAACCGAAACTCGCGCAATTGCTGGAAGATTACCTGCATGAGGCAGGGTATACGACACACGTTATAGCCAATGGTCTGGACGTGATACCCTGGATACGTGAGAACAATCCGGCGCTTGTACTGCTGGATCTTATGTTGCCCGGCAAGGACGGTATGGCGGTTTGCACGGAACTGCGAACGTTTTCTCAGGTGCCGGTTATTATGGTGACGGCACGCGTTGAGGAGGTGGACCGGTTACTGGGTCTGGAACTGGGCGCCGATGATTATATTTGCAAACCATTTAGTCCGCGCGAAGTGGTTGCCCGGGTCAAGGCGGTATTGCGGCGATTTTCTCAGGCGCCGGGTATGGATCAGTCCAAGGATGTTTTTGCCATTGATGAGGAAAAATATCAGGCGACCTATCGCGGTACAGTTTTGGAACTTACGGTCGTTGAATTTCGCCTGTTGCACAAGCTTTTGAGCCGAAGGGGGAAAGTGTTTTCCCGTGATCAATTGCTGGACCAGTTGTATGAAGACCATCGCGTGGTCAACCAGCGTACCATCGACACACATATTAAAAACCTGCGCAAAAAACTCGATGCCATCGATCCGGAAGAGAACGTTATTCGTTCCGTATACGGTGTTGGCTATAAAATCGATATCTGATGGGTTTCCCTCACTCCATATTTACTTCACAATTGTGTCAATATTCTGTCACTATTAGCATTTAATATTACTAATAGTGAATTCAGAGCGGTGGATTTTGTTGGAGTGCTGAAATTCTTGTTGTTTTGAAGTTTTAAACAACCAAGAATCTTTTTCGCCAACAAGAGCCTCGCGGATGAATTCAAGATCTCTCTTCGCTTGGGTGGCGCGATAAAACAGTAAGATTTCCTACCTTCAACGACCCCTCCCTTTGTTTTATCGCGTTGCTCCTTTTTAATCCACCTTTACCGGCACCGGTAATTTTCCGTGCCCACCACCCTGCGTGCGCCAGCGCAGCGACATTCAGCCCTCCGGCGGCATAATTGAACTGGATAGATTATTCCATCATCGTCCGCTGCTGTGTGGGTTATCGGTATCTGATAGACTCACCTGCGTTCGGCGAATTTGTCACGCGGCATAATACGTTGCCACCGTGGAAACCATATTAAATCGCTGGCATTGGAGCGCAGATCAACCGGTTGTCGGGAGCAGTGGCCTGCTGAGTGGGTAAACGGATATTGCGCGTGATTTAACTTATACCTATGCTATAAAACGTCGCCGGCCTGTTAGGCCGTTCCATCACACTGTTACTAACACTAAAATCAAAAGCATTGATGCTGAACGATAAGATTTTCACCTGTCTGTTGATATTCTCGGTGGTGTTTTGCTGGTTTTTTGCGTTGATGGTGATGCGCACGACACTGCATGCCCAAAGCCAGGTTGAGATGGTAATGAAAGGCGTCATTGTCGGTATCGGGATCTGGAGCGGTCTGGGACTGTTGCAACGCAAACAACATGTAATGTGGTTTGCGATAGGCCTGTGCTTTTATGCCATCTATGGCAGCCTGGTATGGCTTTATTATACGTTGGTATTGCCTTTGTATTATGGCCAGGACTACTCGGTAGGCTTGTATGGAATTCTAAGTTTCGTCTACATTATTTCCGGTTCGATAATTATCTGGTTTTTGTTACAAAAAGAAAGCCGGGCAAAACTCAACCGCTAGTGCACAGTTTCCTGATTCCCTGGCGGTAAATAGATTGTTCGGTTATGCCTCTTGTTTCATTTTTTCAAATCTTTTATTCCAGTTTTTAAAACGTTTCTTGCAATATTTCAGCAGGGATTCGTAACTGTCGAAGAACAGTTCGAAACCTTCTTCGGCCGGTGCGTCAAATTCGCAATAGTCATTGTCATGCTCGCGGCACACCATGGGTCGGGTTTGGTAGATACCGCAACGGCCGTCACTTTGCAGGAATTTGCATTTATTGTTGACCAGTAGATACCAGTCACCTTCATCCTTATAAATCTGGACATCGTGGTGGGCGGTTTGCCACAGCAGGTGATCGAAGTCCTGCATCGAGCGGGGCGTGTCAATTTCCTGGGTGATGTAGGTACAGCACAGTGAGCCCTTGCAGAAGCTGCATTTATTGTCGGGCGTTATTTCCACCTGTACGTCCAATGATTTGTAAGCCATAGTCGGGTCCTTGCCGGGTGTTAAAGTTGGGTTGATTGTAACAGTAGAAATCGCATGTTATTCCAGTGGCGAGACGGTATAATGAAGTACTCGGGTAAATTTTGATGTTTAACCTGTTGTATTAACAACGAAATATTTTAGCGGTTCAGGCAGGACTTTAAATTACCGTAACTGTCCCCATATCGCAACTGGTGCCTCCGGGCATAACCGGGTTTTAGTACATTATTTTTTATCATTTGCGTCATAACACGTTGAGTCAGGAAGGTATAGCGATGCCTATTTATGAATATCAATGTAAAGCATGTGGCCACCGCCTGGAGGCTATTCAGAAAATCAGCGACGATCCGTTGAAGGACTGTCCGCAATGCCGGAAACCGGAATTGAAAAAACTGATTTCCGCGGCCGGTTTTCGTCTCAAAGGCGGCGGCTGGTATGAAACGGATTTTAAAAGCGGTAACAAGAAAAACGTGGTTCAGTCCGAAGGGGCAAAATCGGGTAGCAAAGACGGTAACAAGGGCAGTAAGTCCAGTGGCGGCAACAATACCCAATCCAGTGCAAAATCGACATCGGGAACGGCTTCTTAGCGGTTTCATTCCCACCCGGGACGACGGACTAACACCATGAAACGCTATTTGATTGCCGGGCTGCTGATCTGGGTGCCCCTGGGAGTAACCTTGCTGGTGATACGCCTGCTGGTGGACCTGACCGATCGTACATTGCTGCTAATACCCGCCAGATATCAACCGGAAGTGTTGTTTGGTTTCAAGATCCCCGGGCTGGGAATCATCTTGTCTGTAGTGATTGTATTGCTGACCGGCATGGTGGTGGCCAATTTGTTCGGCCGCAAACTGGTTGCCACGTGGGAAGCTTTTCTGTCACGTATCCCCCTTATCAGTAAAATCTACCAGGGGGTCAAGCAGGTCATGGAAACGGTGCTATCGTCAGACGGCCAGGCGTTTCGTAAAGTACTGTTGATCGAATATCCGCGCCAGGGTATCTGGACCCTGGCGTTTCAAACCGGTAGCGACAGCGGCGAGGCGCAGCACCGTACGTCCAAAGATGTTATCAATGTGTTTGTGCCAACGACGCCGAATCCCACCTCGGGATTTTTTCTCATGCTGCCCCGCGAGGATGTCATCGAACTGGAGATGTCCGTGGACGATGGCCTGAAAATGATTATTTCCGCCGGCATGGTTGCCCCCCGATGGTCTGCACCCACGGCGGATCAGGCCAAAAATGTTTTACAATCAAGCAAATAGCCTTGGATCAATCGGGTGATTCCGACGCGGATGAGGGGCACACGCTCACCGGTCAAAAGAGACGATTGGGTGACTTTAGTTGCATTCAAACCGGCCAAACCGTAACATTCCCGCTTTTCAGTAATCTCGACAGGAAATTTTATTATGCGCAGCCACTATTGTGGACACCTTGACGAATCTCATATCGACCAGGAAGTTACCCTCTACGGCTGGATGCATCGCCGGCGCGACCATGGCGGGGTGATCTTTATTGATTTACGGGATCGGGAAGGGATTGCGCAAGTGGTCTACGACCCGGACACCGTCGAATCGTTCGAAATCGCCGAACGGGTGCGTAGTGAGTATGTGTTGCGGGTCAAGGGCCGGGTGCGCCGGCGGCCGCAAGGCACGGAAAATCCCGACATGCCAACCGGCATGATCGAAGTGCTGGGCCACGAACTGGATATCTTGAACAGTGCGTTGACGCCACCTTTTCAGCTGGATATCGACGACCATGATGTGTCCGAAGAACACCGGTTACGGTTTCGGTACGTCGATTTGCGCCGTCCGCAAATGCTGGAACGGATTCGCACCCGCGCCAAGATTACCCGGGTGATCCGCGATTATCTGGATGATGCCGGCTTCCTGGATATTGAAACCCCCATGTTAACCAAGGCCACCCCTGAGGGCGCCCGTGATTACCTGGTGCCAAGCCGCACCCACAACGGGGCGTTTTTCGCATTGCCACAGTCGCCGCAGTTATTCAAACAATTGTTGATGATGTCCGGCATGGACCGTTACTACCAAATCGTGCGCTGTTTTCGCGATGAGGATTTACGCGCCGACCGGCAGCCAGAGTTTACCCAGCTGGATATCGAGACTGCCTTCATCAAGGAAGACGAGATGATGGTGATCGTGGAAGACCTCATCCGCACCGTTTTTAAGAAAGTATCCGATGTGGACCTGCCGGATCCGTTTCCCCGTATGAGTCATGCCGAGGCGATGCAACGTTTTGGTTCGGACAAGCCGGATTTGCGTATTCCGCTGGAACTGGTGGACGTGGCCGATGTGATGAAAGATGTCGAGTTCAAGGTATTTTCCGGACCGGCTAACAACCCCAACGGCCGCGTTGCGGCATTGTGTTTGCCCAATGGCGGTGAACTGACGCGTAAAGAGATTGACGAGTATACCAAGTTTGTCGGCATTTACGGTGCGAAGGGGTTGGCTTACATTAAGGTCAACGATGTGCACGGTGGCCGGGATGGACTGCAATCGCCCATCCTGAAATTTTTACCCGATGAAGCCATTAAGGCTATTCTGGAGCGCACCGGTGCCCAGGACGGTGACCTGATTTTCTTCGGCGCCGATAAAGCCTCGGTGGTTAACGAGGCGCTGGGTGCACTACGCGTCAAGCTTGGTGAGGATCAGGGGCTGGTGGAAGCCGGCTGGCGTCCGTTGTGGGTGGTGGATTTTCCCATGTTTGAATGGGATGAAAAGGAAAACCGCTGGACACCGTTGCACCATCCTTTTACCGCACCCCGTGAAGAGGATATCGACAGCCTGGAAGACAAGCCCGGTGAATGTTTGTCACGCGCTTATGACATGGTGCTCAACGGCTCGGAGATTGGTGGTGGCTCACAGCGTATCTACCGCAGCGACGTCCAGGAGAAAGTGTTCCGCATGCTGGGCATCGGCGATGAAGAAGCACAGCAAAAGTTCGGCTTTTTACTGGAAGCATTGAAGTACGGCTGTCCGCCCCACGGTGGGATCGCCTTTGGCCTGGACCGGCTGGTGATGTTAATGACGGGTGCCTCGTCCATTCGTGAGGTCATGGCGTTCCCCAAAACCCAGACTGCGGCCTGCCTGTTGACCGATGCCCCGTCCGACGTCAACGACGATCAGTTGCGGGAACTGGGAATTCGACTGCGCAAGCCTCACGGGCAAACCGACAAACAAAAATAGCCGTATGTGAACGCAGCTGTTAACGTGCCGGGCTCATATTGGTTGACAGCTGACGGCATTAAAAAAAATCAGGATGCGTAATTTTGTGCTGGCCGGGGTTTAAAAAACGGCGCAAGTTCCGATACAACAATAAAGCGGTTTCGTAACAATAAAGTTGTGACCATTAAGTTGTAGCGGTAACTGGATCATGTTGTATCCCCGGTTTGTCAAAAGTCGTGTTGTAAAAAATGGCGTTGCTAAAATTCTAGTACTCCCTGCCTTCGTTCTCTGTGCGTTCCTTCCCTTCATTGCCCAGGCGGACCTGCGCACCAATCGCCAAATGGAAGACCTGGTCTCCATGGCCATTGACGGGGAAAACGCCAGCTTCGTTAATTATGTCAAACAACATGACCTGTTGAGCCGTGCTGACAAGGACGGGCACACGCCGTTATTTGCCGCTATGTTTGGTGAACCGGCATTGGTGGACAGAGTACTGGAACTGGGCGCGCCCCTGGAACACAAGGATACCGCCGGTGATACCCCGTTGATTGCCGCGGCTATGCTGGGATATCCCCAGGCGGTTAATAAACTGATCGAGCGCGGTGCTGATCTTGAAGCGAGAAATAACGACGGGCAAACCGCGTTAGTGGTGTCGGTGCTTAGCCTGTCCGTTAACCAGACCGATATGAATTCGCCCAGCTATAGCAAACTGCACAATCGCTGGGAAACGGTGATTAAGACTCTGGTGGAGCATGGCGCCGATGTCAATGCCGTGGACAAGCAGGGCGCGTCGGCGTTGTTCTTTGCCATTTTTTCCGGTGATGTTGCCCTTTGCAATTATCTGATCCAGGCCGGCGCCGATGTTCGCCACCAGTTGCCCACCGGTATATCGCTGCTGCGCTACGCAAAAGCCGAGTCAAAAACCAGCATTGTCAGGTTGCTGGAACAACAACTTGCCTCCTTACCCTGATTTCCAGGCCGTTAATCCGTCGCGGCTCGACAATGTGCCTGGTCACCACCTTTTGTTAGCTGTTTAAGCCGTTTGTCGGCAAAGATTAAACAATTCTAAAGAATTGAGTCACTTAGCCGTAACAGGCAGTGATGGAGAAGCTAATATTAAATCTGCCGCCGGCGGAGATCGCTGATACTTTGCAGCTTTCGCCGCGGCCGAACATGCTCAAGGCCTGGCTGAATGATCTGCCGCTGGGTGATATGGAAAGTTCTGCCGGCAAGATCTCAAGGGTGTTGTCCATGTATAACCGCTGCACCATGGCACCGGCGGAGCGTTTTGCGGCACTGAATATCTTTGGCCGCGTGGTGCAGGAACTGACCGCCGGCCTGGCGGCAAAGTATCGAACCAGTGGGTTTCCCTTGTCGGAACGCAACCGCGAGCGCAACCGCCTGGTGAATCAGTTGTTGGATGAAATGGCGATCGGGTTTAAAAGCCTTGTCAACGACCTTTACGCCAACCTTCCTGAACATACGTTGCCGCGTCCGGATTTTTTTGAGGCGATGCGCATCGCCATCGTCTATTTAGCGAAGCGTGTGGTATCGGCCTATACCACGTATTCGTCGGAACCTCCGGGTGTCTGGGAAGACCTGCACCAATTGTACATGCTGGCCCAAGGTTACCAGGGGCGGCAATCGAAGACGCAAAAAACTATAGACATCGCCAGCGCGGACAGTGTGGTGCAGGCTTATATTCGCATTGTTATGCTGGCAGTGACCAATCCCTATCATTTGATGAGCGGTGAAGCTCAGCTTATTTACAACTACCTTAATAAATGGGCCGCTGGCTGTCGAATTGTGCCGGTGAGGGGTTATATGGTTAATAAGGGTGATTTAATCATTGACCTGGACCACGATGTACCGCCCCAGTTCGTGTTCAACGCCAACGTGACTCAGCCTAAAAATGCCCGCAGCATTGACATGTCCCAGTTAATGCAACGCTTCAAGGAGACCATCCACAACCTGACAACGCGTAAGGAACACGGCGGTGTGGAAAACGCGACCCTGAGTTTTAATGAACGCATGCGCCGCGACATGCTGGTGCGGCTGCAGACGGTATGGAATGATCGGATGGAACGCGGCACGCAGCGAACAACCGCGGATGAAAAAATGCGCCTGGTATCGGGATTAAGCGCCTGCCATTGTTTTATAGACGGTCAGCAGGAGTTCTATCCGGAAAGTGATGAGGTGCGCATTCACAAACCGGAACGCCGGCAGGAATCGGCGCCGGGATTATCGCTGGTGCCATTGGATGATGAACCCTGGAAAGAACAACAGGAAAAACATAACGTGGACGCGGAAATCGAGCGCCACCGGCTGTCGTTGTTCAGCGAGGATATGGATATCTGGGAAAAAATTTACGCGAGTAAATCCCATGCACGGGAGCTTCACGAGCTACATAAGGTGAAATACCGGGATCATGTCTGGCAGCTTATGAATATCAGTCCCAATGGTATGGGGCTTCGCCATGAGGCGGCGGAAGGTGCCAGCATTGCCGTGGGCAATATCGTCGCGTACCACGGAGAAGCAGATGTTGACTGGAGGGTTGGTACGGTAACCTGGATGAAGGAATTTGCCACCGGCCGGTTCGAGATGGGTGTTATGCGTATTCCGGGGGTGGCGCAACCGGTGGCGGCGCGCGCCATTTCCGGTGCCGGTGACGGTAGTGAATATTTCCGTGCCCTGTTGCTCACCAGCGATCAACAGGGAAGTGCAGTCATCAAGCTGGTCGTGCCGGCATCCATCTATGATGTGGGTACGCAGGTAGTTTTGAATTTCCGCACTGAACTGAAATATATTCGTCTGACTGATATGGTGCGTACCACCACCTGTTATTCCATGTTTTGCTTCCAGCAAATCGACATTCCCATGATCGAGCAAACCAGGATTCAGGAACTGAAGAGCGCCTGAATCAACTTCAATTTAAAATGGTAATTAATGGTCTGTAACCACTGTTGATGCCGTTTTCGTCAATTTACACATATAAAAGCCGTCCATTACCTCGTCGGGCAATATCCTGATACTGTTGGCCAGGGATGCATCAAATTCCTTGTTCTGCCAGCGTGTCAGGCCCGGTTGGGTGTTGGCGACCGGCACCCTGGCGGGAAGAACTCGCAGTTGCCCGGAAAATTGTTTCAGCGCATGGTCAATGACCGCTTCGTTTTCTTCCGGCGCAAAGGCACAGGTTGAATAAACTACAATGCCGCCCGGTTTTAGGCAATGCACCGCTGAATAGAGCAATTGTTTTTGTTTCCTGGCGGTTTCCTTTATTTTGCGAAGTTTCCAGTGTTGGTAGCTGCCGGGATCGTGTAATTGAAATCGCGATTCGCTGGAACAGGGAGCATCCAGCAGGATACGGTCGAAACGTTCCGGGGTTTTGTGCCACAGCCTGCAACCATCGGTGAGGTAAGTATGCACCCCATGGTGGTGCTGGCTGCGCAGCACATCCTTAAGTTTATAGAAACGGGTTTTGACTTTTTCCACCGCGGCGAGTCGGCCGGTGCCCCGCATCATGCATGCGATCTGCGCGGTTTTACCGCCGGGCGCGGCACACATATCCAGTATTTCTTCCCCGAGTTGAGGGTCCAGTACCAGCGGTGCCAATTGACTCGATAGATTTTGACTGTAAAGCAGTCCCTGGCGGTAGGCCGCACTGTCCAGAACACGGCTGCGCTGCTCAGCGGTAAACACCAGTGCGTCCGGTTTCCAGGAAACCTGGCTGCCGGTGATGGACTCATTGCGCAGTAGTTGCATGACCTCCTCAACACTGATTAACGTGGTGTTGACACGGGTAACCAGGGGTTTGGGGTGTTGAAAACTGTCCCACACCGGCTGCCATTGCGAGTCCGGTATAATTTGGCGCAGGCGTTCAACAAATTGGGCCGGTAAAGCTGACATAGGTGCATTATACTTGCCCCATCGACGTGGTGAAGGAATTTGATGCAATGACACAAACGATTACGGTTTTTGGTTTCGGTTCGCTGGGTGCAGCGCTGGCACGGCAGTTACTGGCCAAGGGCTACGCCGTCAATTTATGGAACCGGTCACCGGAAAAACTGCTGTCGTTGGCTGAAGCCGGTGCCATTGTCAAATCGTCCGCGGCCGCCGCTATCAAAAGCGCGGAAACCATCGTTTGCGCCCTGCCGGATCCCGTTGCCATCCAGGAAGCGCTGTTCGATGTAGACTGGGCCCATGAACTGCACGGACGCATGGTGATTAATTTCAGTTCCGTGAGCCTGTCGCGCAGCCAGGCATTGATGGATGCATTCCATGCTCACCAGGCGGATTACGTTGAGGTGGCCGGGTTAGGCAGCGTGGCGGATCTGACTGCCGGTCATATGCATATGCTGGTGGGCGCGGAACAATCCGAGTATGAACAAGTACGACAACTGCTGGATGATTTGTCGAGCCGGGTAACGTATGTGGGGGAAGTGGGAGTGGCTGCCGCCATCAAACTGGCGCTACATCAAATGTCAGCGACACTGTTCTGCGCGTTCTCTGCCAGTGTAGGCTTGATTCGGGAACAGGGGCTGGACGTGGACCAGTTTATGGATTTTTTACGGGCCTCGCCGTGGTATACCCCGATGTTTGATCAGAAGCTGCCGCGTATGCTCGGCCGCGATTATTCCGGGGCGACGTTAGCGGGCAAACACCTGGAGCGGGAGCTGAAACTGTTTCTGGAAGAGGCCGAAGACCGGGGTATTAACGCTCACCACGTGCAAAGTGTTCAGGAGCTAATCGGTTTATGTGTTGCCCGCGGCATGCAGGATCTGGATTTTACCGCGGTCCATGATGTCATCGATCCTCCCCGCGAACAGGACGGTTAGTCAGGACGCATCCTCTTTGGGGGTGACGAAGGACAACCAGCTTTTGAGTTTTTGTACAATCTGCCGGTCCTGGTCGGTAACGGCAATTTGCTCGGCTTCAGCGACAATGGCCCTGTACATCGGTTCCAGATTAACCTTGCTTTCACCCTGCAGGTCACAGGTGGTGCGGCCTACCAGCGATTGCAGGTAACGCAACCGTTTTTCGCGCGCCTGGGCGTCATCATCGGCTATGCGGGGTTTGGTCAGGTAATAGATATAGTTTTTGTCAGTGAGGATTTCGCTGGTTAATTCCGACGTGCGATAGCGTTTGCGATACGCGGCAATGTGGATGGTTTTATCTTCGAGGTCTTCATAGTCATTAGGTTCGCGCCACTGCGGAACGGTGAAATAACCTTTGTCATCGGCCCTGGTCTGCTCCACGTGGTAACATTCCGTCGATTCGCTGTTACCTTTGGCTTTCTTGCCCTGCCACAACGCAACGATATAGGTGTGGGGCAGGGGTATATCCTGGGTTTCGTGCAACACCCTTCCCATTTGCTCGGGATATTTTTTGCCGGTGATGCCGCAGGCAGTGACCATGGCCAACAGTAGGATAACCAGCAGCAACCGTGCTGTTGATTTTAATTGATTCACGCTAGTTGGATTTACTTCTTCAGTCATATAAATTCAGTAATATTAATCGATTCGTTGCCTCATGTTAGCGCAAACCACCCGGCAGTATTGAGGAGAACCTCGGGATTCATGTCGCTAGTGGTGTTGGGCGGTAACCCCTGGCTCTGTATGTGATTAAATAACAATCATGCTGTTGCTTAAATCGCTATTTTAACAAGAATTGGCAATGACATTGCACTATTAAATTGATTATTTTGCAATCAATAGCGCTCTCGCTACCGTGCATTGGCGATGGTAAACTTGCGCATTGGCTTTGATAATTAAATAACGTTTCGATAATTAAACAGAATGTTAGTCGAGGAATGAATGGCAGGTCATAGTAAGTGGGCGAATATCCGGTTCCGCAAAGGCGCACAAGACGCCAAACGCGGCAAATTGTTTACCAAACTGATCCGTGAAATCACCGTCTCGGCTCGTGAAGGCGGCGGCGATCCCGACGCCAATCCGCGTCTTCGGGCCGCCATCGACAAGGCGCTGAGCAACAATATGACCCGGGACACCATCGATCGGGCGGTCAAACGGGGTTCCGGGGAAACCGAAGGTGAAAATTACGAAGAAATCGTTTACGAAGGATATGGGCCCAACGGCGTCGCCATTATGGTGGAATGTCTTACCGACAACCGCAACCGCACGGTCGCTGAAGTACGCCACGCCTTCAGCAAACATGGTGGAAATCTGGGTACCAATGGCTCGGTGGCGTTTTTGTTCGAGAAGATCGGCATGCTGACCTTTCCCGCCGGCAGTGACGAAGAGAAAATTATGGAGGCGGCACTGGAGGCCGGTGCCGAGGATGTGATCGTCAATGACGATACCAGCATTGATGTGACCACCACGCCGGACACCTTCCTGGCGGTCAAAGAGGCCATGCAGGAGCACGGGCTGAAGGCGGAACAGGCGGATGTCATTATGCAGGCGTCAACCACCGTCGACCTGGAACTGGATGACGCGCAAAAGGCCATGCGGCTGATTGACGTCCTGGAAGACCTCGATGACGTGCAAAAAGTGCATTCCAACGCAGAAATTTCCGACGAGGTAATGACCCAACTGTGACGCGCATACTTGGTATTGATCCTGGTTCACGGATTACCGGTTACGGCATTATTGACACTGATGGCTACCACGCGCGCTATGTCACCAGCGGTTGTGTCCGCGCCAATGCAGAAAACTGGTCACAGCGGCTGCGGATTATCTTTGACGGTGTCCAGGAATTACTTATCCAATACGCTCCCGATGAAGTGGCCATTGAGAAGGTATTTATCCATCGCAACGCCGATTCGGCACTGAAACTGGGACAGGCGCGCGGTGCCGCAATCTGCGCCGTGGTTAACCGTTCCATGGCCATTGACGAATATACGCCCACCGAAATAAAGCAATCTGTGGTTGGCAAGGGCAATGCCCGCAAGGAACAGGTGCAACACATGGTGCAGGTTTTGCTGGCACTGTCGGCATCCCCGCAGGCCGATGCCGCAGACGCCCTGGCCATTGCCATGTGCCATGCCAATACCCGCAACACTGTATCAAAAATGGCAGGAATTAAAGGCATGCGCAAAGGACGTTATCGGTGAGATTGCGATGATTGGACGTTTGCGTGGCGTGATTATCGAAAAAAAGGCACCGGCTCTGTTGCTGGACGTCAACGGTGTGGGTTATGAAATCGAAGCACCCATGACGACGTTTTATGAATTGCCGAAAGTGGGCGAAGAAGTCATCCTGCATACCCATTTGACTGTGCGCGAAGACGCCCATCTGTTATACGGATTTATCAACCAGAGTGAGCGCGCGCTGTTTCGCAGCCTGATTAAAGTTTCCGGCGTCGGCGGCAAGCTGGCGCTGACCTTGCTGTCGGGCATGTCGAGCCGCGAGTTTGTCATGACCGTCAGAAGTAATGATATTGCCAGTCTCACCCGTATTCCGGGCGTTGGGAAAAAAACCGCGGAACGTCTGGTAATAGAAATGCGTGACCGATTGAAAGAACTCATGCCACAATCGGAGGACGAAGAAATTCCCGCGCGCCTTGCCGACGAGGGCTTGCCGCCGGACGAATTAAAGGATGCGGTGAGCGCACTCATCGCACTGGGATTCAAGCCACCGGAAGCCAGTAAAATGGTAAGCCGCGTTGATACCAAAGGTTTGCCCAGCGAGGAAATTATCCGGCAGGCATTGCAAGGCGTTTCGAAGTAGACGCCGCAGCGATTGAATCGGCGTCCGTGGCGGGTATGTGCCCGCATTCAAATTAGAAGTGCGTGCATGACAGCAATCATTCAACAACCTGGAACATGGCCAACAACCTATGATTGAAGCGGATCGACTTATCGGTGCCGGAAAACTGCCCGGAGAAAGTGCCGAGGAATGGCATGATCGGGCCATACGGCCGAAAAAGCTGGCCGACTATGTGGGCCAGCCCGGGGTCCGGGAACAAATGGAAATATTTATTCCCGCGGCGAAAAAACGCGGTGAGGCGCTGGACCATACGTTGATCTTCGGCCCGCCCGGCCTGGGCAAAACCACCCTTGCCCACATTATTGCCCATGAGATGGACGTCAATCTCAAGCAAACCTCCGGGCCGGTTTTGGAGCGTCCCGGTGACCTGGCGGCGTTGTTAACCAATATGGAACCGCGGGATGTGTTGTTCGTGGATGAAATTCACCGTCTCAGCCCAATGATAGAAGAAGTGCTTTATCCGGCCATGGAAGATTATCAGCTGGATATCATGATCGGCGAAGGCCCGGCGGCTCGTTCAGTGAAGCTGGACCTGCCACCGTTTACACTGGTGGGGGCGACAACGCGCGCCGGGTTGTTAACCTCGCCGCTGCGCGACCGGTTTGGTATTGTGCAGCGACTGGAATTTTATTCGCAACAGGAACTTGCCCATATCGTGCAGCGCTCGGCAAATATTCTTAAAGTGACCATTGAAAGCACCGGTGCCATGGAACTGGCCAAGCGCTCCCGTGGTACACCGCGCATCGCCAACCGGTTATTGCGCCGGGTGCGAGATTACGCGGAAATCAAATCCGATGGAACAATTACCACCGAAATCGCCTCCCGGGCGCTGGATCTGCTGGATGTGGATATTCACGGTTTTGATTTGCTGGACCGTAAACTTTTACTGTCCGTTATCGAAAAATTCGACGGTGGTCCCGTGGGTCTTGATAATGTCGCTGCTGCTATCGGCGAGGAACGGGGTACCATTGAGGATGTCATCGAACCCTTTCTGATTCAACAGGGTTTTCTGATGCGCACGCCCCGTGGCCGCGTGGCAACGCGTAACGCCTATTTGCATTTTGGTCTTCAATATCCCGAAAACAATAAAACGAATGGCAGAGACACCGATGGCAATAACAATAGTACCGCGGATCTGTTTGAACATACGTAACCCGTTTTACAGGTTTTTGCGTTACTAACAGGGAACGCCGTCATGTTTGAGGCACAGGGTAGTTATCAGTGAGGGAATTTATCTGGCAAGTGCGTGTCTATTATGAAGACACGGATAGTGGAGGCGTTGTTTATTATGCCAATTATCTTCGGTTTCTGGAGCGCGCGCGTACCGAGTGGTTGCGCTCGTTTGGAATCGAGCAGGATCAATTGGCTCAACAAGATGGAATAATCTTTGCGGTACGGTCTGTACAGCTTGAGTATGTGAAACCTGCGAAATTTAACGACCTATTGGACGTTTCTGTCGCGATATCCAAACAAGGCAAAGCGAGCTTGACCTTCGAGCAGGCTGTCCGGCGGGCGGATGGCGAGCGCCGGCTTTTGTGTTTGGGGCAGGTCAAAGTTGCATGCTTAACGGCCGATACTTTAAGACCAACGGTTATTCCGGAAAAAATAAGCAGGGAGATATTCGGTGGAAGCTGATCTTTCAATAGTAAGTCTGGTACGTAACGCCAGTGTTCTGGTCCAGCTTGTGATGGGCCTGTTGCTGGTGGTTTCCGTGTTGTCGTGGACCATGATCTTCCAGAGATGGCGGGTAATGAAAAAAGCCCGGGTTGCCGCGGAGGAATTTGAAGAAAAATTCTGGTCCGGCGGAGATTTGGGTAACCTCTATAACCAAATTACGTCCGGCCGTTTCCAGGCATCGGGAATGGCAACCATTTTCGAAGCCGGATTCAAGGAATATGCCCGGTTACGCAAGCAGCAGGGTATCGACACCCGAACAGTGCTGGATGGTTCGCAACGGTCAATGCGGGTGGCGTTGACCCGCGAAACCGACCGGCTGGAACGCAGTCTGCCTTTTCTTGCCACTGTCGGCTCCACCAGTCCTTATGTGGGGCTGTTTGGTACGGTATGGGGCATTATGAATTCTTTTCATGCCCTGGGTAACGTCAAGCAAGCCACACTCGCCATGGTAGCGCCCGGTATTGCTGAAGCACTGGTGGCAACCGCCATGGGGTTGTTCGCTGCGATACCGGCGGTTGTCGGTTATAACCGTTATGCCACGGAACTGGAGCGGCTGGTATCCCGCTACGAAACCTTTATCGACGAATTCTCCAGTATTTTGCAACGACAGGCGCATCGCTAATGGCTAGTCACAACCATCGCATCCGCAAAAAACCCATGGCCGAAATTAACGTGGTGCCCTACATCGATGTCATGCTGGTGTTGCTGGTCATTTTTATGATAACCGCGCCGTTGTTGACCCAGGGTGTCAGCGTGGATCTACCGCAGGCCAGCGCCGAGCCCTTGTCGAAAGATGCCGATGAACCCTTGATCGTTTCCGTTGATGTACAGGGTAATTATTACCTGAACGTGGGAGAAAAGCCCGATGCGGCCATTGACAGCGAAAAAATGGTGACCATGGTCGCGGCGGTACTGCGACATAAACCGGGAACCCCCATCATGATTAAGGGTGACCGCAACGTTCAGTACGAAAAAGTGGTGAACGCCATGTCTTTACTGCAAAGTGCGGGAGCGCCCAGCGTGGGATTGATTACCCGGACCCCGGAAGAACAAAAAAAATAGCCGTCACTAAAGTCATTGCAAAGGCCAACGAGCTCAGCTTGTGTTTGAAACGATTTTTAAAAATCCGTCTGCCCTGTTCTTCGCCATTTTGGTGCACGTGGTGTTATTCGCGGTGCTGACTGTCAGCCTGGACTGGACGCGCGAGCCGGAAACACCAAAACCGCAAGTGGAAATCGTCAAGGCGGTCAGTGTCGACGAGTCCAAAGTCCAGAAGCAACTGAAGAAACTGAAAAAAGCCGAACAGGAACGCCTGCGCAAGGAAAAAGAGCGCCAGCGCAAGCTCGAGGAAGAAGCGGACAAAGCAAAGCAAAAACGCGCTGAGGAAGAAAAGCGCCTGGCCGAACTGGAGAAAAAACGCCAGCAGGAACAACAGCGGCTGGAACAGGAGAAAAAGCGCAAACAGCAAGAACTGGCGCAGCTTGAAAAACAAAAGCTGGAACGCGAAAAAAAACGCCGGGCCGAGGAAAAGCGACTCGAACAAGTCAAAAAGCAAAGACAGGAAGAAGAGCGTAAACAAAAGGCCCAGGAGCGCCAGCGCAAACTCGAAGAACAACGCTTAGCGAAGGCGCGCGCGGAAAAAAAACGCCTGGAGAAAGAACGCCAGCGCAAGCTTGAAGCCGAAAAACGCCGCAAAGCCGAAGCCGAGCGCCGCCGCAAGGAGGAGGCCGAACGCCGGCGCCGGGAAGAGGAAGAAAAACGCCGACTGGCGGAAATAGCCCGGGAAGAGGACGAATTGCGCCAGGCGGAACTGGCCAAGGAACAGCAGGCTTTGACGGCCGAGCGCGAAAAACAGACGCAATCGGCTATCCAAAAGTATACGGCGTTAATCAAACAGAAAGTGGAACGGAACTGGCGCAAGCCAGCCACTGCCAAAGCCGGTATGTCATGCACCGTTTTTGTGCGGCTTATTCCCGGTGGAGATGTTTCCCATGTTGAAATTACCAAGAGCAGTGGCGACGGAATTTTCGATAGTTCCGTGGAAAAAGCCGTCTACAAAGCGGTACCGCTGCCGGTGCCGCCGGACCCGAGTTTGTTCGACCGGTTTCGGGATGTTAGATTCGTTTTTAAACCGGAATAAAATACATAAATGAATGGATGAAATGATTGTGCAAAAAATGCAACCTAAAATCGTTGTTGCCCTGTTCCTGCTGCTGGCCAGTCCATGGGCATGGTCCGCGCCGTTGACGATCGAGATCACCCAGGGCGTGGAGTCGGCACTGCCCATCGCTATTGTCCCTTTTGCCGAGCAGGGTAAACGCAAACCTCCTGAAAGTATCGATGCGATTGTTTCCAGTGATTTGCAGCGCACCGGCCGGTTTGACCCCATGCGTCCCCGGGACATGCTGGCCAAGCCCACGAAACCCGAGGATATCAAGTTTCAAAACTGGCGGCTTATGCAGCGCGAGGCGCTGGTGATCGGCAAGGTGGAGTACCAGGGTGGTGACCGCTACGCCATCGCCTTCTGGTTGTTTGATGTGTATAAAGCCAAGCAACTGGCGGCGTACAACATCGTGGGTACGGAATCGAGTTTTCGGGCGGCGGCGCACAAAATCAGCGATATTATCTATGAAAAACTGACCGGGGAACCGGGTGCCTTTTCTACGCATATTGCTTACATAACCGCCAGCCCCGGTGAGAAGATCAAAGGCCACAAAAACTACGCGTTGTGGATGGCCGATGCCGATGGCTATAACGCGCAGGTATTATTAAGGTCCAAAGAACCTATTTATTCACCGGAATGGTCTCCCGATGGCAAAAAGCTGGCTTATGTGTCCCATGAGCGTGGCGGTCAGCAACGCATCGTGATCCAGGAATGGGCAACCGGTGCACGAAGAATTGTGACCGTTCCCTTGAAAGGGCGACAGAGTTCACCTTCCTGGTCACCGGACGGAAAAAAATTAGCGTTTACGAATCATAAAGATGGCAACGCGGAAATTTATGTCTTAGACTTAGCTAGCAAAAAAGTGCGGCGAATAACCCGGCACTGGGCGATCGAAACCGAGTCAGTATGGACGCCTGATGGTGAATCGATTATTTTTACATCAGATCGCGGTGGTCGGCCCCAGCTGTACAAAGTTTCATCGAGTGGTGGCCGTGTGACCAGGCTGACATTTGAAGGAACGGAAAATGCACGAGCAGCGATTTCTCCTGATGGTAAATTGCTTGCGATGGTCACGGGAATACGTAACGAGACGACCAACAGGCTGGAATATAAAATTGCGGTCATGGACCTGGATACCGGCTACCTCAACGTATTAACCGACGGCAAATTGGATGAATCACCCAGTTTTGCGCCCAATGGCAGTATGGTGATTTACGCAACAACAACCGACCGTGGTCAAGGTCAGCTGGCGGCAGTATCAGTGGATGGCAGTATACGACAAAAATTGACAACTGAGGATGAAGTAGATGAAGTGAGGGAGCCTGCATGGTCCCCATTAAACAAAAAATAAGGAGTAAAAGATGAAAATCTTCCCCAAACTATTAGTAGCATTGTTATTGCCTGCGGTATTGGTACTCGGTGGATGTGGAACGACAGGTGAAGCAGAACAAGACCAGGGAGCGGTTGCCGGTGGTGGCGCGGCGGCAGGTGATGCCGAAGCGGCAGCGAGTGCTGCCAGTGCGGAATCTGCACAAGCCGAGCCCCAGGAAGAACCGACACCGGAACCTGAAAAGAATCCTTTGGAAGAAGGGTTGCTGGCCCAACGGGTGGTTTACTTCGACTTTGACAGCAGCGTTGTTCATGATGACGCCATGGCGATGCTTAGAGCCCACGCAGATTATTTGTCAAACAATAGTGGCACCACGATTACCGTAGAAGGTCATTGCGATGAACGAGGTACCCGTGAGTACAATATCGCACTGGGCGAGCGACGCGCCGATGCGGTTCGCCGGATTTTGATGGCGAATGGCGTAGCGGCGAGCCAGATTAAGGTCGTTAGCTACGGTGAAGAACGCCCCGCCGCATTGGGACACAATGAGCAAGCGTGGGCCCAAAACCGCCGTGCGGAACTCGTTTATTAAGCGATGTTAGCGCCGTTGTTAACACAAATTATTGTTGTTAACGCAAATTATTAATGTTAAGCGTGTAAAAGCCGGTTTATCCAAACCGGCAACGTCTTGTTCATACAATTGTTGCTAGTGTTATTTGGAATATCATGGAAGAGCTAATTGGCCACACAAAGCGGGTTGTTCATGCGCTTTGTGTGGCGCCCGTATTTAGCGTAGCTGTGTTGT
>JASFOJ010000021.1:0-43708 GCA_050116575.1 Gammaproteobacteria bacterium
GCAACGTGCTCCACAAAACGCAGCATGTTGCAGGTGTAACCGTACTCGTTGTCGTACCAGGCCACCAACTTCACAAACGTACCATCCAGCGCGATACCCGCTTCTGCGTCGAAGATGGAAGAGTAGCTACAGCCGCGGAAATCCGTGGACACCACTTTTTCGTCGGTGTAAGCCAGTGTCTTGCTGATATCGCCAGTTTCGGATGCCTTTTTCATGACAGCGCAAATGTCATCGTACTTGGCGTCTTTTTCCAGTTCGCAGGTCAAGTCCACCACGGATACATCAGACGTGGGTACACGAAATGCCATGCCGGTGAGTTTGCCGTTCAACTCGGGCAACACCTTACCAACCGCCTTGGCGGCACCGGTAGAAGAAGGAATGATGTTTTCCAGGATACCGCGGCCACCGCGCCAGTCTTTCATGGAGGGACCGTCAACGGTCTTCTGGGTAGCAGTAGCAGCGTGAACAGTGGTCATCAAGCCACGCTTGATACCCCAATTATCGTGAAGCACCTTGGCAATAGGTGCCAGGCAGTTGGTAGTACAGGAAGCCGCCGATACGATGGCCTGGCCGGCATATTCAGTGTGATTGACACCATAGACAAACATGGGTGTTCCGTCTTTGGAGGGCGCACTTTGAACCACTTTCTTGGCGCCGGCTTCAATATGCTTCTGGCAGGTTTCTTCAGTAAGGAACAGACCGGTACACTCTATAACGAGATCCGCACCTACCTGATCCCATTTCAATGCAGCGGGATCCTTTTCGGACGTTAACCGGATGCTTTTGCCGTTAACCACCAGCGTATTACCGTCAACCGAAATATCACCTTTGAAATTACCGTGCACGGAATCGTACTTGAGCATGTAAGCAAGATAATCGGGTTCCAGCAGGTCATTAATGCCGACAATTTCAATGTTGTCGAACTCCTGCGTTACCGCACGAAATACCATCCGCCCGATACGGCCGAAACCATTAATACCGACTTTTATAGCCATAGTGTTTCTCTCCAAATGTTAAATAAAAACCCTTCCAAACCTGACAAAAAATGTTGTTGCCGTTTCCCGGCTTTATAAGAGTTCTTCCACTGCTTTCACAACATTTTCCGCGGTAAATCCGAAATACTTGAACAGCTCTTCGGCCGGTGCCGATTCACCAAAGCGGTCCAGCCCAATCACCTTGCCGTCGAGCCCCACGTATTTACGCCAGTAATCGGTAACGCCGGCTTCCACGGCCACCCGCGCGCGCACACTGGAGGGCAATACCGATTCCCGGTAGGCCTCATCCTGTGCATCAAAAACATCGGTCGACGGCATGGATACCACGCGCACTTTCTTACCCTTGGTTTCCAGTGAGTTTGCCGCCTCAAGGGCCAGCTGAACCTCGGAACCGGTGGCAATAAGAATGGCATCGGGCGTGTCGCCCGCGCTGTCTTTGATGATGTAACCGCCACGGCTGATGGCAGCAAGCTGTTCAGGGGTGCGTTCCTGAAATTTCAGTCCCTGGCGGGTAAATATCAGGCTACTGGGACCATCTTTGCGCTCGATGGCTGCTTTCCAGGCTACGGCGGATTCAACCGTATCGCAGGGGCGCCACAGTGACATGTTGGGCATCATCCGCAACGTTGCCGTTTGTTCCACAGCCTGGTGGGTGGGTCCGTCTTCACCCAGTCCAATGGAATCGTGGGTGTAAACAAATATAGTGGGCACTTTCATAAGAGCCGCCATACGCAACGCATTACGCGCGTATTCGGAGAACATCAGGAAGGTGCCACCATAGGGAATAAAGCCGCCATGCAAGGCGATGCCGTTCATAATGGCGGACATGCCGAATTCGCGCACACCGTAAGAGATATAGTTGCCGTCCATGACGGTATTCGTAATCGTCTTGGAGCCCTTCCAGTTGGTGTTGTTGGAACCGGTTAGATCGGCGGAGCCACCGAGGAATTCCGGCAACGCGGGTCCATAACCGTTCAATGCCGCCTGTGACGCTTTACGGGTGGCCATAGTTTCGGCTTTGCTGACGGTCTCTTCGATAAATTTGCTGGCGTGCTCTTCCCAGTTGTCGGGCAGCTTGCCTGCCATGCGGCGTTCGAACTCGGCGGCCAGATCCGGATAAGCTTTCTTGTATGCGGCAAATTTGTCATTCCAGTGGCTCTCCGCTTCGCCGCCTTTGGCCTTGGCATCCCACCCCTGGTAGATTTCATCGGGGATCACGAAAGGTTCGGATTTCCAGCCCAGGTTTTCCCGGGTTGCGGCCACTTCGTCTTCGCCCAGTGCCGCGCCATGGCAATCGTGGCTGCCGCACAGGTTCGGTGCGCCATAGCCAATAACGGTCTTGGTGCAAACCAACGTGGGTTTGTCGTTAACGGACTTGGCTTCGTGAATCGCCTTGTCAATGGCCGCCGGATCGTGTCCATCCACGTCACGGATCACGTGCCAGCCATAGGCTTCAAAGCGTTTCGGCGTGTCGTCGGTGAACCAGCCTTCCACATGGCCGTCGATGGAAATGCCGTTGTCGTCCCAGAAAGCGATCAGCTTGCCCAGCCCCAGGGTGCCGGCCAGTGAACAGGACTCGTGGGAAATACCTTCCATCATGCAACCATCGCCCATGAACACATAAGTGTAATGGTCAACGATGTGATGATTATCGCGGTTAAACTGGGCGCCCAATACCTTTTCCGCAATGGCCATGCCCACGGCATTGGTGATGCCCTGCCCCAGCGGGCCGGTGGTGGTTTCCACGCCGGGCGCATAACCGTATTCGGGATGACCGGGTGTTTTGGAATGCAATTGACGGAAGTTTTTGATTTCTTCCATGGGCAGATCATATCCCGTCAGATGCAGCAGAGAATAAATGAGCATGGAACCATGACCATTGGAAAGTACAAAGCGGTCGCGATCGTACCATTTGGGATTGGTTGGGTTGTGCTTTAAGTGGTCGTTCCACAACACTTCCGCGATATCCGCCATTCCCATGGGTGCCCCCGGATGACCGGAATTCGCTTTCTGAACGGCATCCATACTCAAGGCACGGATCGCGTTGGCTAGTTCTTTGCGCGATGTCATTTATTTCTCCTCACCTAATCTTTAAAAAGACAAAAAAACCGATTCATTCTTTTTTGTTACCGGACCGCTTCGGTGGTTCGGTGAACAGGCTATCCGTTGTTAATTGACTCGCCAGTCAACAAGGATTTGGCCATTTTGCCGGACCGACCAGCTGAATCCAGATCGAAACTTTTCTTTCTGCTATACCTAGTACCGATCAACCTGCGTCCCCGGGCCAATACCTGTTCGCCGGACGTTGGCAACATGAGGATATAAAAAGACCACCCAGGATTTCGTTGATGTAGCTGACTTAATTTAGCTGGCTTAAGAGTTACGTCCTCTGCAGTAGGGGGGGAACAAGGCCCCGGAAATCTGTTGAATCCCTCGTTACGCCTATTTTTATTTATGTATTTTGCGTTTATATGCCCTGCCTAATGGTAGCGAACCTGATTAGGCGTGGAACCGCGTATTTTCCCTCATCCCAGGACAATGGGCAATAGCCAGTATTTGAGAAAAATATATAGCAATTACAATAAGTTGGCATTCTCCCCGATAGCGCCATATCGGTATTATCGTTTATGGTCGGATTAGACGCCTTCCCCTTTCCATTTAATGGAACACCCCATACTGGGTATTTGTTGTTCAGGGCCGTTGCCGGTCTGCGCGACCTGCTTCATGGCTTCAAACAAATCGCGACGTACGCCAGCCGGCGCGGTATCCTTGCGGCTTTCATCCAGGCGACCGCGGTATTGGAGTTTCAAGTCGGCGTTGTAACCGAAAAAATCCGGCGTGCAAACAGCACCGTAAGCTTTTGCCACTTCTTGGGTCCCATCCCATAAATACGGAAAGCTGAAACCGTATTGTTCGGCCACCCTTTTCATGTTATCGAAAGAATCTTCGTCATTGACCGCGGGATCATTGGACATAATGGCGACACTTTTAACTCCGTAGTCCAGCAGTTCATTGGTGTCGCGCACGATACGCTCGCGAACCGCTTTCACGTAGGGACAATGGTTGCAGATGAACATGACCAGCAGACCATTCTCGCCCTTGCAGTCCTGTAACGTCCAATGCCGGCCGTCAACACCGGGCAACGAAAAATCCACAGCATCTTTACCGAATTCACAGATAGGTGTTTCCAGACTGACCATAATTTTCTCTCCCGGCTTTTTGTTAACACTAAAGCCACCACAATCGGTGTGGTTGGCGACCTGTTCAAGCGTTGAGCGAACGCCATTATAAAGACGCCGACTACCACTTGAAAACACTCTGGCTAAATTAGACCCAGATTCGGACCAAACATGACGCTGCAGAGTGATTACACAATTTAGGTCATGCGTGAGGATCTTTTGGACTACTATTACAAGAGGGTACAGCAATAAAGCGAAGATTGGTTGACATGCCACGGATGTATTTTTCACGCGTGGATTTTACTAACCTGAATGAAACAAGACGGACAGCGGCAACCAGGGGTATGATCAAGCTCGTCCATTTCCTCCAAACAAAGGATAACCTTTACGTAACCATCACAGCATATCATTGCTCCAGGCTGTGTCGATAATCATCACGGGGAGATAGCACCATGGACAATGCCGTAAGATCACATCTGTACTATTACCGGGCACTGGTCAGTTATGTTTATGACGGTGATACATGCACGGTTGATATTGATCTGGGCCTGCATGCCTGGGTCCACGACGAAAAGATCCGCCTGGCGCGGATCAATACGCCTGAACTGCGCGGTGATGAGCGGGAGCAGGGTATTGTGGCCCGGGATTTCCTGCGCCAGCAAATTGAAGGCAAGGAAATATTCATTCAGACCCAGAAAGACGACAAAGGCAAATACGGACGATACATTGGCGAAATCTGGCTGGAGACATTGCCTGGCGAGTGGGTTAATGTTAATGATATGCTGGTGGAAAAAGGTTACGCGCAATACGTTACATATTAATAGCTGGTACGTTATTGGAAAACCAACGTTAAGCGCCTGGCCTGATGTATCATTGACCGCCACTGCAAATCATTGAATTCGTCAAAGCCATATTATGATGTGGAAACACTATGCCGCCCCAACGACGGTAGTGATACTCATGATCCTGCACAATGCAACGGGCCAGGCAGCGGACCATCCGGCGTGTGCAACCATTAAAGACAACAATCAACGGCTGGAATGCTATGACAGACAAGCCGGAACCACCGCACCACCATCCGGCGGTGAAGATAATGGTGTAGATACGGGCGCAAACACGGGTGAACAATCTGGTGAAGAGTCCATTGTTGAAAAGCGACTGGAGCAAGAGTCCCGCACCGCCATGAGCGAGTTTGCCATCACTCCACACAAACCCAATTACTTTCTGCCCTTCACCTACAACGACAACCCGAATAGCGACAGTTACGATACCAACGCCGAAGGCGGTGAAAATCTGCAAAGGGTGGAAGTCAAGTTTCAGCTCAGTTTTAAAGTACCGCTGGTCAAACGCTTCCTGGTGGATAACGGCCAATTGTGGTTTGCCTATTCGCAACTGGCCTTTTGGCAAATGTATAACCGGGACTTGTCATCGCCGTTTCGCGAAACCGATTATGAACCGGAATTATTGTGGTCCATCAAAACCGATTACCAGTTCGCCGGATTTCGTAGCTCGTTTGTCACCCTGGCGCTCAACCACCAATCCAATGGGCGCTCCGATCCATTATCACGCAGCTGGAACCGGATTAAAGCGGGCTTTGTGTTCGAAAAGGAAAATCTGGTATTGTCCGTGGACCCCTGGTACCGCTTCCCGGAAGACAAGGAAGACGATGATAATCCGGATATCGATGCCTACCTGGGTTATGCCGATTTTGGCGCTCTGTATAAATACAAGCAACACCTGTCCACCATATTGTTTCGTAACAACCTTCGTTCCGGTGACAACCGCACCACCATTGAACTCACCTACACCTTCCAGTTTAACAACCGACTGAAAGGCATCGCCCAGTACTTTAACGGCTACGGCGAAAGCCTGATCGACTACAACCATCGGATACAACGCTTTGGCGTAGGTATCCTGCTAACCGACTGGCTGTAACAACAGCGTGCAATTTACCCGGCTTGCAGGCACAAAAAAACCCACCATACCCTTGATGGATATGGCAGGCAGTTTTGTTAAAACATCCTGTTTGTTAACGGACCATCCGTGCGACTGACATGCACGCAGCGTTAACGCTTGAGTTCATTAAAATGTCGCCAGCAACTCCAGACGAACAGTGGAACCGTCACCTTCGCCAATATTTTGTGTAGTCGCAATTGTTGGAACATTATTGTCGTTATTAAAGCGAAGCTCGCCATTAGCGTACAGCCCATCAGCAATGGTATATAAACCGGCTAGTGTAATAGAGGACGTATCATCAACGCCGCTGGCATCATAACTCACCATGTCGTAGCGGGCGGTAGCACTGAATTTCTGATCTACTTTATAGTTGGCTTTGAGCATCAAGCCGGAATCCACTGTTTTATCCGGCAACATCAATTCAGCGCCCAGCGTCAAGCGCTGATCCATTTTCCAAGTAGCGTTTACGTCTATAATATTTCCCATAAAAGGAGCTATGTCCTGATCCTGGGTAATTAAGCCTACCACAACATTAATGTCCGGCGTGGCGCGAATCTCGGCTCCCACCTTCATGGAATTTTGTTCCGCCGCATTGCCTATATCATTTAAATAACCGATAAACGCGTTAATATTACCGGTTTTGTAGGACAACTCAACGCCCTCCAGATTATTGCCATCAAGAGTGGTTGCTTCATTCCATAAATCGTACAGTTGCCCATGGGTAATTTGATACATGTTGGGCGCATCTTCCTTTTCCCAACTCAGGTTATTATTGAACACACCGGCTTTTAAGCCTAAGTTTTTATCAATATCCCAGTGCAAAAATGCCTGTTCCAGTCGACCGGAATCGCCGCCTCCGGTGCCTGATGGGTTTAAATCTGCGTCCAAACGCATACTCATGGGACCACTCAACTTACTTTCCACATCCAGTTCGCCACTTGTATTAAACTGACCGTCCTGGCTTGGGATTTCATCCGTGCCATCAGATAGAGTCCAGATTGCATCCACAAATCCATTCACTGTAACATCCTTCAGTCCCGCTGCCTGACCCAGGGCCGGCAAAAACATTGCACTTAGTAATACCAGATTCCGTTTTTTCATAGCTCTAATTCCTCTTGTTCTTTATGTATAGTATTTAAGTTGAACCGACCTTTACTGGTGAAAATACGACGGTATTAGACAAGGGTATCAGCCACAATGGCGGCGTCATGCCTCCCAACCACGAACATGACGGTTAAACGCGTTGCCGCAGAAGCGATAACTGTAAATTGTTATGAATGCTTTGTCACCTGCTGCAATGCAAGTAACATCGGCTTTTACCAGCAATGGTCAACCATTAACCATTCGCAAATTGTACTCCACAGGTATAACGCGCCGCCAGCAAGGCCGTTGACGGAACAATCATGCCACCTTATAACAACGTAAATTGTGAAGATTATGTGTGGAAACGATTCAAGTCAGGATCATAGAAGACAAGAAACGATTATTTTGCAAGTTACCGGTATATTATCCACTGCCTGTAACATCCAAAATGTAGCGATCAAAATACAAAGAACAAGGATCATTAAAGATCGTTGCTGATAACCACCGCTCTATAGTGACATCAACAACAACAAACGTTGACATGACAGTTGTTTATACGGTTTGCGAAGACAGGAAATTACAGACGACAAGCGGAAAAATTAAAGCCGCGGCAGTCAATCGGCTTTGATGGCCTTGCGCAACTTGATATTGATCCTCCCTAATACTTTGGCATCGCCCGAAATCTGTAGCAACAAGCGGTCTTTAACGTCAAGATACATGTACAATTGACCGCGCACACCCATAAGCTTGAAATCCTTCACCCGTTTACCGCTTGCATCCACCGGCACAATGGCGATTTTCAACGCGTCGCGCTCTCCCTCGATCTGCCGACCATGGCGTTGACTCACCAGCTCATAGTCGACATTCAGTTTTTGCCGACCCTTTACCTTCAATATTACGTTGGTCAATTTACCGTGTGTATAAACTGTAAATTGTGCGGAGTCACCCGCCTTCTGCAGTTTCAGCATCCCTATCAGATATAGAAAAGCGGATGATTCACTAATGTGGCCGCTAAGCTTACCGCTCTCTGCATAGGCCACATAACGATGACTGTAGCCCTTGATTGTCGGCAGGTTAACGGAAAAATTTTTATTGCTGAATTTTTTCCAATAATCCAGATAGCCGTCGGCAGTATAACGATTCACGCTGACATCGTTATCGTCCCCGGTGCGGACCCTTAACCGCTGCAATATTGTGGCATCCTCATCAAACCACATGGTATAACGGGTGCGCGTTCCGAAGTTATCGGTATCGGTGGTCACGATAAAAACGCTGTCTCCATGGGGCTTTAATACATCATGTTTATCCGAAGTCACCAGGTTATCAATAACCTCGGCGGCAGGTTTTTTATCAAGGATCACGGTGGATTCAGCCGTTAAAAAAAACTTCGACGCCCGGTATTCAAGCTGGCGCCACTCCAGGTCTTTCCCGTTACCGATATACTCCATCGCCAGCGAAACGTGCATATAGAACAGGCCTGCCGCCAATACCGATAGCAAGGTCGAAATTTTTAAGCGTTTTGTCATCATAAAAAATAAGCTGCTAGTCGTACCGACAAGTATGCGATTGATTCACGTTAATCTTGCCTTGTATAACATTAACGGAGTGAATTGCCAAAACCCGTTTGTATTTTTGGCATGCAAATCTTTTGGATATCTCTGATCATGAATATCAATTCATGCCTGAACAGAACCTGGTACGATCACGTTACGTATATTAGCGATTATAATCAATGGATTGTTAGACTTTTTCAGATAAACCGACGCCCTTCAAGGCAACAGGGAAGTTACATGATAATTCAAAACAAACACCGGACCTTAATTTTTCTGGCTTGCTTCATGGTGTCATCCGTAGCCGGCGCCTTTGATGCCGGTCAATCGAGCTTTGCTTTTTCAGCAGGATCGGGCCGCTATTTCGACAAAAGTTACCTGGCACTGGGTATGGGCTATCACTATTTCCTGACGGCAGGATGGCAAGCCGGCGCACATGTCACTGTGTGGCTCGATGGTGATCGCGATATTTACCAGGTCACACCGGACATTAAGTATATATATCCGGCATCCCCCCGTTTTCAGCCGTACCTGGGCGTGTTTTATCGGCGTAATTTTATCGAAGGAGAGGACGATATCGATGCCACCGGTTATCGGGCCGGAATTTATGTCCCTGCCGGCAGTGGTTCCTACTTCGGTTACGGTGTGTCTTACAGCGAATTGAAAGACTGTGTCGAGGCTGTCTATGTTGATTGCAGTGTCACGAGTAGCGAGATTACTTTCGTGAATACCTTTTAAAACCCGGACTATCCTTCGCCGTTCGAGGGCGATATGCAGATAAAATAAAAACCGCGCTGATCACCAGTTACGACCAGCGCGGTTTTCAGTACACCGTAATAAAGAACAATTTAGTTCATCACCACTTGGCGGCCGTTCAACGGTTGAGTGGGACGGGCGTTATCGCCGATCACTTTGTTGAACTTGGCAATTTGATCTTTGGATGCTTCAATGGGCTCTTTCATCACAAACCAGTTGACCCCTTCGCTACAGGGTGGCGTGGTCAAAGATCCTTTGAAATGACCGAATTGTTTGTGGTCCGGCAATAATTTTGCGGCATTGATGCTTGCGTCGGCCAGCATTTGTTTCGAACCGGCGTTTTTCGGCATGTTCTGCCAGGCTTTATCCAGCTCGGCATTGCGCTTGCCTTCCTTGAAAAAGACCGCAACCACCGCCAGTTCCCCGTTGTCGTTTTTGTGCACCAGGTGCATTTCCATGGGATAGTGTTTACCGTTAACGGTGTTTTCACTGGGGGTATGAAAGTGGAATTGGGCCAGGCCAAAATCCTTGCCTTTGGCTTTGATGGCACTGCCATTACCATAGTTAACCTGGATAGTGTGCCCGTTGTTGACGATTTCCGGTTTGATGTCCTTGTAAATAAACTGAATAGTACCCAGGTCGGCCTTTGTTAAAGCATCAAACTTTAAATCAACGGGTGACTGAATTTTACCGGTTTTACAGGTAGCGAACTTTTTATCCAGGTCGCCCCAATGGGCAGGTCCGGCATGTCCCTCATAGCCCCAATGACTTTTACCTTCACCCGCGACTACGCTTGCTGCCACTACACTGCCCAGTAAAACGCTCCCTAACGTTACAAATTTCATTATCTATTTTCCTCCTCAGTTTCTTTTATTGTCATGACTGATGTGCTGGCGCCGTTAAGACTCCTTGTAAAAACAACGCCCTAGATGCTCCTTGGCGCCCAATAAAATATAACTATTGCCCCATTAGGTCAACCTAATTCGCTTATAACGAATTCAGGACAGAACCAATGGTTTTATCGTAACCAGTACCTAACAAAAGAATTGAAGAATTGGACTCTGTTCAACTTTTTCACATGAGGCTTGACCAAAATCATTCGAGTCAACGGCAGAACCGCTATGATGAAGCAAATTCGGTAATTCTAGTGTTGGCCGGTCACCCGAGATAAAACGAGCGAGGCGAGTAGTCAATGAACAAAAAAATGTTGATGACAATCATTGCAGTGAATTTGTTAATTTCAAACCCGATTTGGGCGGAACAAGACCAGCCTACCGTGGTTGATATCAAACGCATGTCCCTGGATGTCGCCCTGCGCATCGGTAAGGCAGCCATTGCGCAGTGCCGCAAGGAAGGCGTCCAGGTTGCCGTGACCGTCGTAGACCGCGGCGGCCATCCGCAAGTGGTGTTGCGCGACGTACTGGCACAGGATCTAACCCTGCGTATCAGTAAAATGAAAGCGTATACCGCCATGTCGTTCAATTCGCCGACGTCACAACTGGAAGGCCGGTTTAAATCGCCGTTCTCCATCGGCAAGGTGGAAGGCTTGGTGATGTCCGCCGGCGGCGTGCCGGTACAGGCCAGTGGCAATATCATCGGCGGCGTTGGCGTCAGCGGGGCACCGTCCGGTGAGATCGACGAAAAGTGCGCCAAGGCCGGTGTGGATGCCGTGAGGGACGATCTTGAGATGGCTACCATGTAGCCAAATCTTTCCGCGTTCATCCATGGCGAATCTGATAAAATGCCGCCATGGATGTTTCCTATATTCTCGAAGATCTTAATGACGCCCAGCGCGACGCGGTATGCACCACGTCGCAAAACACGCTGGTGCTGGCGGGCGCCGGCAGCGGCAAAACCCGTGTGCTGGTGCACCGCATCGCCTGGATGATCCAGACCGAAGGCGCCTCGCCGTTTAATATCCTCGCCGTCACGTTCACCAACAAAGCCGCGGGCGAAATGCGCGCCCGCATCGAGCAACTGTTGCAAACATCGGTGAGCGGCATGTGGGTGGGTACGTTCCATTCCCTGGCCCATCGACTGTTGCGCCTGCACTGGCAGGATGCCGGCTTGCCGCAAAATTTCCAGATCCTGGATAGCGACGATCAGTATCGTGCCATTCGCCGGGTGCAGAAAAACCTGGACCTGGACGAAACGCGCTGGCCACCACGGCAGGCGCAATGGTTTATTAACGGGCGCAAGGATGAAGGCCAGCGTCCCCAGCATATCGAAACCTACGGCGATCCCTACCAGCAGCAAATGGTGCGTATTTACCAGGCGTACGAAGAATTCTGCGAACGCGCCGGCCTGGTGGACTTTGCAGAACTGTTATTACGCGCTCACGAACTTTGGCTGCACAAACCCCATTTACTGGAACACTACCAGCAGCGCTTTAGATACATCCTGGTGGACGAGTTCCAGGACACCAACGCCATTCAGTACGCCTGGATTCGCCTGCTCGCCGCTAAGGATACCCGGGTATTTGCGGTGGGTGACGACGACCAGTCCATTTACGGCTGGCGCGGCGCGCGGGTGGAGAACATCCAGCAGTTCGGCAAGGATTTTCCCAATACTTATATCGTCAGACTGGAACAGAATTATCGTTCGACGGCCAATATTCTCGATGCCGCCAATGCGCTCATTGCCAACAACGACGAACGCCTGGGTAAAAATCTGTGGACCGACGGCGCACAAGGCGACCCCATTCACCTGTACCGCGCCTTTAACGAACAGGACGAAGCCCGCTACATTGTCGACAAAATTCAGGACTGGGTGGACCAGGGCGGACGCTATGATGAGTGCGCGGTGTTGTACCGTTCCAACGCGCAATCCCGTGTACTTGAAGAAGCCTTACTTTATGAAAACATCCCTTACCGGGTCTACGGCGGCTTGCGATTTTTCGAACGCGCTGAAATCAAGGACGCCCTGGCTTACGTGAGGTTGTTGGCCCACCAACACGATGACGCGGGTTACGAACGCATCGTTAATACACCCACCCGAGGTATCGGCGATAAAACCCTGTCCGTCATTCGCGATTACGCACGCCAGCACGGCGTGTCATTATTCGAAGCAAGTCGGCAGGTGATCGCGCAGAACATGCTGAGCGCCCGAGCCCTCAACGCGGTGAAAAATTTCGTCGCCCTTGTCGAATCCATGGCGCTGGACACCAAAGATATGGCGCTGCATGAAATCGTGGAGCACGCCATTCACGCCAGTACGCTGTACGATTACTATGACAAGGACAAATCCGAAAAAGGCCAGGCACGCATCGAGAACCTGCAGGAACTGATTAGCGCGGCGCAATACTTTGAAAAAAGCGACGAAGACGAACAACTGGATGACCTGTCGGCGTTTCTGGCCCATGCGGCGCTCGAAGCGGGCGAAGGCCAGGCTAACGATCACAACAGCGTGCAATTAATGACGATGCATTCGGCCAAGGGCCTGGAGTTTCCACTGGTATTCATGTGCGGCGTCGAAGAAGGCCTGTTTCCGCACGAACGCTCCATCGAGGAACCGGGCCGCCTGGAAGAGGAACGCCGCCTGTGTTACGTGGCCATTACCCGCGCCCGGCAACAACTTATCTTATCCCATGCCGAAAGCCGCCGGTTATACGGCAGTGAAAGCTACCCCGCACCATCGCGCTTTATCCGGGAAATACCCAAAGAGCTGATCAACGAAGTGCGCATTGCAGGTGGCGTTTCAACGCCGGCGACTGTTGCGGATTTTGACGAACCACAAACGTCGGGGGAGTTTTATTTGGGACAACGGGTTTGCCACGCCAAGTTTGGTGAAGGTGTGGTACTAAACTATGAAGGACACGGCCCCAATGCGCGCATCCAGGTAAACTTTAATGATGTGGGTAGTAAATGGCTGGTGGTGGCGTACGCTAACCTGGAAGTTGCATAATTATAGAAAACAGTAACGCAAAAGCGCCTGGACGCAGAGATCGCAATATTTAGTACATCATTAATCATATTCCGTTCGCAACCTGACCAAACCCGTTCGAACGTTTAGCGGGCGGCACTAAATAGTTGGGTAGCCGCATCCATAGATGCCTTAAACAAGACCGGTTGCGCCACAAAGTTACTCAGAAATTGTTGCGCCTTTGCGTCCTGGCGTTAAATAATCGGCTTGAATTGAATTGTTGCATATACGGAAACACCCAAACCTCGTATATCATTGAAGCAGATAATTATTCAGTAACAAACAGTTTCACGCACATTTAATAACTAGAAGGAACCTTGCCATGCGTACAATCCAGCTGAAGTCGTTTGTCATTTTCGCCGCTATGTTGCTCGCCTTGGCCGCCTGCAACAAACAACAACCGGCGTCGGAGGCCGATAAATCAGCAGCCGCGGCAACAGCACCGGCGCCAAAAACCTATCAGTGGAAAATGGTCACCACCTGGCCGCCAAACTTTCCCATCTTCCAGGAAGGGGTGGACCGTTTCGCCCAGAACGTGAAAAAGATGAGTAATGGCCGGCTGGACATTAATGTGTATGCCGGTGGCGAACTGGTGCCACCGCTGGAAACCTTTGATGCCGTTTCCCAGGGCACGGTGCAAATCGGTCACGGCGCCGCCTATTACTGGGCCGGCAAAATTCCCGCGGCGCAATTTTTTACCGCTGTACCTTTCGGCATGAATGCCCAGGGAATGAACGCGTGGCTGTATGCCGGTGGCGGCTTAAAATTGTGGCGTGACGTTTACGCCAAGCACAATCTGGTACCGTTTCCCATGGGTAATACCGGCGTGCAAATGGGTGGCTGGTTCAATAAAAAAATCGAATCCGTTGAGGATTTGCAGGGTTTGAAAATGCGAATACCAGGGCTCGGCGGAAAAGTATTTGCCAAGGCGGGCGGCACGCCGGTACTACTGGCGGGCAGTGAAATCTATACCTCTCTCGAACGCGGCAATATCGATGCCACGGAATGGGTGGGCCCTTACCACGACGAACGCCTGGGACTGTATCGCGCCGCCAAGTACTATTATTATCCCGGCTGGCATGAACCCGGCCCGGTGCTGGAGTTGATTGTCAACAAGGAAGCCTATAACTCGCTGACCGATGATTTGAAAAAAATCATCGAAGTGGCCGCCGCCTCGTCCAATGTCTGGATGCTGTCGCAGTTTGAAGCCAAAAATCTTGAGGCACTGCAACGCATCAAAGAGGAACATAATGTGGAGGTACTGCCCTTTCCCGACGATGTTCTCAAGTCATTACACAAATTCACTGACGAGGTACTGGCAGAACAGGCTGCCAACGATCCGGAATTTAAAAGAGTGTACGAAGCCTACACTAAATTCAGTCAGAACAACGATAGCTGGAGCGCGCTATCGGAAGCCGCGTACCAACGGGCGCGCAACCTGGAATACTAAGCTAATAACCTAAATAAAGAGTGGCATCACAATGACCAACAACGAACAGGGCCAGCCTGAATTGTCCAGAATCAAAAAAAGCCTTGAGGGATTAGGCAATGTTTTTGTGGAAACTTTTCACCTGCTGGCCCTGTTCGTCATCGGCGGGACCGTCATCTGGTCCGCCGCCGTGGAATACCTGGCCATAATCGATGCGGGACATCCCAATCTCAAGGATATACTGCTGCTTTTTATCTACCTGGAAATCGGTGCGATGGTGGGCACTTACTTCAAAACCAAGCGCCTGCCGGTGGTGTTTTTGATTTATATTTCCATCACGGCGTTAACGCGCGTACTGACAGTGGACGCCAAATCCATGGACTGGCAGCACATTCTGGTGATCAGTGGCGCCATTTTAATTCTCGCCCTGTCGGTCACATTTGTATCCGACAAAAATCCGCTGTTTAATCTCACCAAACGGCAACAGCAAGCACCACCGGATTCCGGCAATATCCGCCAGTAGCAGCTGCCGTTTTAGTCGCAAAAGCATCGCCGGGAACCCGCTTATCGGCGCCAGTATGCCGGCAGAAACAGGATCAGCAAGGTGAATACTTCCAGGCGTCCCACCAGCATACCGAAAACCCCCAGCCACTTGATCACCGGGCCCACCGAGCCGAAATTGGTGGCAACCTTGCCCAATCCCGGACCGAGCAGATTAATCGTGGCAACCACCGCGCCGAAGGCGGATTCCAGATCCAACCCGGCGGCCATCATGGCCACGGTCAATAACAGCGCGGTAACAATGTACAGCACATAAAAACCCCACACGGAAAACAGTACGTCTTCCGAGACGGGACGCTTGCCCAGTTTAACCGGAGTCACTGCCTGCGGGTGGACCAGTTGAAACAGTTGCCGCACGCCCAGTTTGGCCAGCAAAACGATACGAAGCACTTTGATACCGCCGGCCGTGGAACCGACACAACCACCGATAAAGGACAAAATCACCAGGATCAGGGGGATATGCAATGGCCAGCTGGCAAAGGTCGCCGTTCCGAAACCGGTACTGGTAATGACCGAGGCAACCTGAAAGACCGAATATCGCAGCGAATCCCAGGTTCCGGTGTAAGCACCGGTCCAGTAAAGACTAACGGCCACAAACAACGTGGCAAGCAAAAAGATCGAGATATAGCCTTTAACTTCCGGGTCGGTGGTATAGGGCAAAACGTCTAAATTACGCCAGGCAATGAAATGGATGGCAAAATTGATACCACCGGCCAGCATAAAAATAATGGCAATGGTCTCGATGACAGGACTGTTGTAATAACCGATACTGGCGTCGTGGGTTGAAAACCCGCCCGTGGCCACCGTTGAGAAGGCATGACCCACGGCATCGAACATATCCATTCCCGCCAGCCAGTACGCCAGCGCGCAGGCGCTGGTCAACATGAGATAAATCACCCACAGGGCACGCGCTGTTTCCGCGATCCGCGGTGTGAGTTTCTCGTGCTTGGCAACCCCCGATGCTTCGGCACGGTATAGCTTCATGCCCCCAACCCCCAACAGGGGAAGAATGGCAACGGCTAACACGATGATACCCATACCTCCCAGCCATTGAATTTGTTGGCGGTGGTATAAAATGGACGGTGGCAGTCTATCCAGCCCGGTGATAACCGTCGCGCCCGTGGTGGTGAATCCCGACACTGACTCAAACACCGCATCGGTCAAACCAAGATGCAGCCCCAACAAAAACGGCAGCGCTCCCACCAGACTTAGCAGCGCCCAAAACAACGTCACAAACAAGAAGCCATCGCGAACCGATAACTCGCTGTACTCGCGGGTATTGGGCAGCCACAGGATCAACCCAAGAAACCCGGTTATCAACAACGATGACACGAAAATAATCCATTGCCCGTCCTCGTATAACAGGGCAATAACGATCGATGGCACAAAGCTTAGGCTGTACAGCATCAGCAAAATGCCGAATAACCGGGTTATGGCGCGCCAATGCATGGGATTTTTACTTTGACCAGAAAATTAGCGCACAAAGATACAGGGAAATGGCTTGTACCACCATGGTAATGTGTTATAGATAATGCTGATGGAACGTTAAGAAATACAATGAGCAACAGCGGGCGCATGGTTGATGCGTAGCAAATAAATGCAGTAGTTTTTGAAACGTTATTTTGGATTTTAGGTATTATATAGGTCGTAACGTTCAGCCTTCCAATAGATGAATTATCGGCACAGCCAGCACCACGTTCACATAAAAATATCGTAAAATTTTTATAATAATTTTATGCTTCATCTGATTATTGACCATAGAATCCATTAAATCCAGTCATTAGCTGAAAGATAAAAATTCCGGTATGGGAAACAGCACAGTCCCTTTTGCACCACAGCGCTCGGCGGCCAGTGCCGCCATTGCTTACGGTGGCGCCTTTGTGGTGGTCCTGATGACCATCGGTGCTGCGTTCCTGGTACACCGGCTGGTACCCCATGCCAGCCTGTCATTGTTGTTTCTCACCAGTGTATTGATTTTCTCGGCCCGCACCGGGCTGGGGCCCTCGCTGCTGATCAGCATGCTCAGCTTTTTGGCTTATAATTTTTTTTTCACGCCCCCTTTTTATACCCTCGAGGTGGCGAATGACGGCGACGTGGCAACCCTGGTGGTTTTTTTATTAATTGCGACCATTACCGGCAACCTGGCGGCACGCATGCACCAGGAAATCGCCCAACACCATGCATCACTGGAACGCATGTCCAACCTCTATAATTTCAGCCGGCGCATGTCCACGGCCGCTGGAACGGAAGCCGTCCTGGAGGCGTTGGCGGATCACGTGTCCCAATCGTTGAGCCGGGCAGTGGCAGTACTACTCAATGCGGATAATGACGACAACCAGGGAATACCGACAGTCAGAATAACGTCGGATCCGCGCATGGTGTTAAGCGAAACGGATATCGGCGCCGCATGGCAGCAGGAATCACCGGAACCTGTCAGGGTCAACGGCTGGCAGTTTTTCAGACTAAACATCAATCAGCAACCTATCGGTATGGTCGCCATGCAGGGTGAGGCATTAGATCCGCAACAAATCCGCCTCATACGCAGCTTATGTGATCAGGCGGCACTGGCGCTGGATCGCACGCAACTGGTGGCGGACCTGGAACAAACCCGGCTGGTCTCCGAAACCGAACAAATGCGCTCGGCGCTACTGTCGTCTATTTCTCACGATTTACGCACACCCCTGGCCTCGATCATCGGCTCAACCACCAGTCTGCTGGAGTACGGTGATTCTTTCAGCAAAGACAATCGCAAGGAATTATTGGCAACCACGGTCGAAGAAGCACAACGGCTGGACCGCTATATACAAAACCTCCTCGACATGACACGCCTCGGCCAGGGCAACCTGAAATTGGTGCGTGACTGGGTGGACCTACACGACATAGTATCCAGCGCACTGGATCGCATGCGCGATGTCATAAAGAATGTGGCGCTGGATATTGATATTGGCGATGACGTACCCTTGCTGTGGGTCCATGGTGTGTTGATTGAACAAGCCATTGTTAATTTACTGGACAATGCGATACGCTTTTCACCGCCATCCGGCCACATCGTCATTTCAGCCACGGCCAGTGACGACACGGTGGTGATCGATTTGTGCGATGAAGGGCCGGGGATTCCCGGCAACGAGCGGGAGAAAATCTTCGATATGTTTTACACTGTACGCCAGGGTGATCGCAGCCACCTTCAGGGAACGGGGCTGGGGCTGGCGATTTGCCGGGGCATGGTCGCCGCACACGGCGGCACCGTGACCGCCTACGATGGCCCGCACGGCAAAGGAACGTGCATGCGGATTGCCTTGCCGACGGGTCGGCCTTCCCGGGATCAATGACCGATGAACGATTCACAAGATACCATTTTAGTCGTCGAAGATGATGCGCAGATTAGAAAGTTTCTGCGTATCAGCCTCGAAGCACACGACTATGTCGTCCACGAGTCACGCCTTGGCAGTGACGGCCTGGAGTTTTGTTCGTCGGTACAGCCGGCCCTGATTATTCTCGACCTGGGCCTGCCGGACATGGACGGACAACAGTTCATTGAACGCCTGCGTGAATGGTCCAATGTGCCGATCATCGTACTGTCAGTACGCGCAACGGAGACAGGCAAAGTGACGGCGCTTGATGCGGGCGCCAATGACTATGTTACTAAACCCTTCGGCATCAGTGAATTGATAGCACGAATCAGGGTTTTGTTGCGCAGCAGGAATGACGCCGCATCCACGCCGGCGGTATTCGATTCACAGGGACTGTACGTTAACCTGGCACAACGCGACGTTTCCGTGGACGGCGCACCCGTCCATTTATCGAAAAAGGAATATGAATTATTGCGCATGTTAATCACCTTCCCCAGCCAGGTGCTCACCCATCAGCAAATTTTGCGGGAAATCTGGGGCCCCGGCCAGGAAAACGAAACCCATTACCTGCGGGTACTGGTGGGACAGTTGCGTAATAAGCTGGGGGACGATCCGTCGCGCCCGCGCTTTATTATTACCGTGCAGGGGGTCGGCTACCGACTGGGTTTTCCGGTAGCCGACAAATAACACGCGCGGAAACAAAGCTACTGTCCCGTGACATCAAACATAACCCTGGCATGCCCGACTGGCGATGGATATTAAATATTGCCATCGAAACAGTTAAACATCTCAATACCACACATAGTTCATCATGATCTGAATGGAAGTCGTTTCAAGGGTTATCAAAAAAAAATCACTGCTGTCCAGGTCAGTACTCAATAGCGTGGCTTCAAGTTGCAGGTGCGGGCTGAACTCGTAGCCGCCACCCAGCATAAAAGCACTGCCCGTATCGGTACCGACGCCGCTTTCAAACACCGCCGCGCGATCACCTGCGCCAATCGCAGCCATGACATAACCCGACGGCGCAGTCGACGAAAAATAATAGGTGGCGCCCAGGCCACCGATCCCAACGGTGTAAGTTGTATCCGAGACAGTAAATCCATTGTAGAAAGGGGCGCTATACCAGGACGCGTTCCTGACATAATAAAGGGCGAACTGGTCCGTTATACCACCGCCAATTTTAAAGGACGTGGCAAAGCCACTTTCAGAATCGGACCCATCCGGATGTCCGTCAAAAAAGTAATCTATATCAGTGGTATGCAGGCCGGCGCCTACCCCCAACAGAAAACCGCTGCGACTTTCATCAAACGCATAAACCAGTTGCGAACTCCCCAAAATAATGACTGCCAATAAGTATTTTACTTTATCCATCATCATCACCGCTTTATTTATTATTAAAATAAAAACCACATCATGTAGTTTCTACAGCACCGTTCAATCGGCCAGCAACCGGCTAACGGTGACGCTGTAGCTCCCCAATTTTTAGAATGGACTATCCCGGCTGATCGACAACGGTGCCGGCGTGGCCGCCGTGGTTATGTTATCGCATGCTATCCATGAGATCAGGCAACCACAGGGTCAGCTGCGGGTACATGATCAGGATAACCAGGGTAACCACCTGGATAATCACGAACGGAATAATACCACGGTAGATCTGATGCATGCGAACATTCTCAGGGGCAGCGGCTTTGAGATAGAACAATGAAAAACCAAAGGGAGGCGTGAGGAAGGAGGTTTGCAGGTTCATGGCGATCAGCACCGCAAACCACATGAGGTCCAGCCCCAAGGTCGCGGCAATGGGAGCGAGAATGGGAACAACAATAAAGGTGATCTCGATAAAATCCAGGAAAAAACCCAGCAAAAACAACACCAGCATACTGACAAATAAAAACCCCCACTCGCCACCCGGCAGGCCGGTGAGTGCGTCGGTGACAAGGTCATCGCCGTGCATACCCCGGAATACCAGTCCAAAGGCGGTGGCGCCCACCAGGATCAGAAATACCATGCTGGTCATGCGCGTGGTACTGCGCATGGCTTCGTTAAGGTTGCTAAGTGTCAGTTTCCGATGAATGGCCGCCAGCAGCATGGCACCCAATGCACCGATGGCGGCGGATTCGGTTGGTGACGCAAAGCCGACAAAGATGGATCCCAGCACCGCCACCACCAGAAACAGCGGCGGTAACAGGCTCTTAAAAACCCGCTGATAAAGCGCCCTGGAGGCAACGGATGTGTTAACAGTGGCCGGTGCGTAATCCGGTTTGAATTTAGCAATCACAAGAATGTATATAATGAACAACAGGATCAACACCAGGCCCGGTGTTACCGCTCCCATGAACAACCGGCCCACCGGTACGCCGATAACGTCTCCCAGCAATACCAGGATAATACTCGGTGGTATGATCTGACCCAGGGTGCCCGCCGCCGCAATGGTACCCGTTGCCAACTGGGTACGGTAACCGTGTTTGAGCATCACCGGCAATGCGATGACCGTCATGGTTACCACCGTCGCACCTACCACCCCGGTTGTAGCCGCCAGCAGCGCCCCCACCACCACGATAGAAACGCCCATACCGCCACGCAGCTTGCCAAACAGTTCACTCATGGTTTCCAGCAGCTCTTCGGCCAGACCGGATTTTTCCAGCAGCACCCCCATAAAAACAAACAGCGGCACGGCTACCAGCGTAAAGTTTTTCATGATGCCCCAGATTCGCAGGGGCAACAGGGAGAAGAAATCAAATCCCAGAAAAATACCGCCGAACAATAGCGCCACCGCACCCAGGCTAAACGCGACGGGAAAACCCAGCAGCAAAACCACCACCGCGACCCCAAGCATAACAACGGCCCAGATTTCCATTAGCGCCCCGGGCCCTGTGTTGGTTGATCGGAAGTACGTTCCGGTGGTGAAAAGAATATGGTATCGACGCTTCTTAGTATCATGGCAATGCCCTGAAGCAGCAACAGGGAAAAACCCACCGGAATAACGCTTTTTAATATGAAGCGGTAAGGCAGGCCGCCGGGGTCGGACGAGCCCTCCAGCATGGCAAAAGACCTCGCCACAAAATCCCAGGAAGCGACGATGATGAGGATACAGAACGGAAACAGGAAAAACACCGTGCCCAGCAAATCAATCCAGGCGCGGTGGACATCGGATAAATGCTTGCTCTGATAGAAGATATCAACCCGCACATGGCCATTGTGCTTGAGGGTATATGAGGCTCCCAGTAAAAAAATCACCGCAAAAAGGTGCCATTCCAGTTCCTCCAGTGCCCCTGAGCTGATGTTAAACACAAACCGCATGAAAACGTCGTAGCTGATGATCAGCACCATGAGTAGCACGCACCACGACACGGCGATACCGCACCATTCGTTGATTTTTTCGATATAACTGATAAGGGACTTGATAGTGTGCTGCATTTATCTGTATGTCGTTATTGTTATGGTACCGGATCAGGCTAACCCCGTTATTACCTGAATATGCCGCTTAAGGTTGTTTTTGTTCCGCCGTCAAAGACACATCTACGCCTGTGGCCTGTGTAGGCGAATTTCAAGATTTCATCGTATGCCATTCCGTCTTAATCCCCACATCTGCTGACTAAAACGCTATTAGCAGATCATAACGGATTTACGGGTCCGTATTTCTGCATTAACGGGGTAAACCCTGTTGATGTGTTCCGGGCATTCTAACCGCGCGGCGCAGCAACCTCAATTATCCTCACCACTCGCTCATAACTATATGAATATATGAGTTTTATTGGCTGGATGTGCGCCGCTGTGGACGAATGATGAAAACCGCCCCCTAAAAACGTTGTGCATTGCCGGCGAACTGTGAGCTGTTTCCAGGAACATGACTAAAGGAATAGGGACCGTAGCCGATCTTGTCAGCGATATTCCGGTAGTTTGTGCAAATGCACAGCAACATTCGGCACCTAATAACCAGTGTCAGCGGCCGCCGGATCCACCAAACATAATGAAAACCACGTTGGAGCCCATGATGAAACGTCTACTCGCCAGCTTTGCCTGCCTTGGTATCCTGTCCACCCAGGCTATCGCAACCCCTGTTTACCATCCGCCCGGCACCAACCTGACTTTCGGGTCGGTCAGCAACGGCCGTACTATTATGTCCGATATCGCCAACCCGGCGGCCAGCGCGGCATCGATGATGGAAACCGACGATACCGTACGCTTTGGTGTTTTCAGTTCTATCGGCGGCGGTGCCGAGTATGGTGATGTTAACCGGTTGTTTGACGAACTGGATGCCGCGGCAAATGATTTACAGAACGGTTTCACCAACCTGTTGCCCGCCGCCGTAGACACCAGCATCACCAATATCAACGATATTCTCGGAGCTATTGAAGACAACGGTTACGGCAAGGCATTTGTATCGGCGCATGCGCCTTTGATGCCTTTAGTGGTTTCCGCGGACTGGCTTGGTGGCAGCATGGTATTTGACTTGAATGCCAGCGGCCTGGTGCGCGTCGGCGCGGTTCATGATGAGATTGTATTTAATACCACAGAAGCCGCCAATTTAATCGCCACCAACAGTAGCGGGCTCGCTGGCGAGGTCTTCGTGAATGCAACCAACCCGTCCAACATCACTTATGATCTTAATAATGACAGCAGCGTTATCCTTAACGCTGCGTATACCGTGGAAACCGCCGTGGGCTACAGCCGCCCTGTTCTCGCTATCGGTGACACCCAGCTATTCGCAGGACTTCGGGCAAAACTGTACAAGGTAACGTTGTACCGCGATTTCGAGCGGGTGGACACCACATCGGACTCTCAGGAGTTATTTAATGACCTGGATTTTAACGACGGAAAAACCACAACGGGAATGGGGCTGGACGCCGGGGTGCTATGGACGGGGAATCACTACCGGTTGGGCGCAACGGTGACTAATATTAATGAACCGGAGTTCAAATACAATGACGTTGATCCGGTTAAACTCGCCACGCTAACCAATGATGCCCGTATTGCCGCGTTGTTTTCCAACGATCGCACCTACACCATGAAGCGGCAACTAACCTTTGAAGGCGCTTTGCACAGCCAGAACCAAAACTGGCTGATCAGCGGCAGTTTCGACGCCAACGCCGTTGAAGGCCCCGCCGGCGACGAATATCAATGGATGACCGCCAGCGTCGCTTATCTTAACGACGGCTGGTTACTGCCGGGAGTACGCGCCGGTTACCGTGTCAACCAGGCGGGCACCAAGCTCAGCTACCTTACCGGCGGCGTAACATTGTTCAAAGTAGTCAACATGGATCTGGCTTACGGTTTGGAAGAAGTAGAAGTTGATGGAGACAAGGTTCCGCGCAGTATCATGTTCAATGTGGGCCTGGAACTAACGTTCTAGTGCTTGCAGCAAAACCCTTTTCGGATCGTTTTAATAGGGAGGAGAAACAGGGAAATTTACCCCGTTATTGCACGCAGCTCTAAACAAGCTCGTTATTGCAGCCAGGGGACAAGTGCAAGGACGCACTCTTCAATTCCATTCATACCAATTGGCTATTCCCTGGTCACGCTTTCATTCATCGTTATACGACTAACGCGGTCACAAGTCCCAGCCGACCTGGAGAAACGCACCGGACCCATCCGAGGTGGACGAACCGGATATATCAATATGCATCGACCACAGTTCCAGACCAATACCGCCGGTAAAGGTCGCCTGTTTGGCATCCACGAAATTCTGGGTATACCCCAGCCGTAACAAAAACGCCGGAAACATGCGCCACTCCCACCCTACGCTGGCATTCAAAGTATCGGAAGCGTAACCGACGCCCTTGTTTTTAAGCAGATCCAGATCCAGTTCCACAATCGCACGTCGCGACTGGTAGGCAATCGCCGCCCGCATTTGCGGCGCCAGAGTATACTTGTCGTTGCTGTCACCAATGGATTTTTCATGTTTAAACAGATTCTTGATGACAAACGCAGTTTTCCACACCCCGTATTCCTTGGACAATCCAAAATCCAGGTTCAGCGCCGAATCCCGCTGCTCCTGGTTGTTGTCCAGGGACAGGCTGGCCGTTGCCGCCGGGTCGCGGTAACCATAACTGGTTAACAGAGTCATTTTCGCTGTACCGCCCATCATCACGCTTTTCATCCATAGAAAATCCACCAGTTTAGCGACGCCGAAACCTATTTCAAATGCATCCACCGAGCGGTGTTCCAGGAAATCATCAGTGCCATCGGTTACGACCTTGGCGGTGTGATACTTGTAATCGCTGACATAGAGCGTACCGCCCAGGGTGGGACTGGGAATGGTCAATTGCAGGGAACTGTATTCGTACTTTTGATAGACGTCGCCTACCCGGTTGTTGATATCCCCCGTTTTCAGGGCACCTTCAATATCGTCCGGGTCCAGTTCCACCTCGCCTTTACTGGGCGCCAGCAAATACCAGTTCAATTTTTCCGGTTCCAGGGCGGCCAGTGCCGGATTATAAAATGCCGCGTTGTAAATACCATGGGCAATGCCCGCCCCACCCATAGATGCAGTTCGGGCGTCAAACAAGGGAAAATCCATCGCCGCGACGCTGCGGCAGCCCAATAACATGAGCAGGGCCAAAACCACGTTATGGCCCAAAAATGCAGTAATTGTCCTGATAACCGACGTTAGCAGTTGCATAGTTTAAGTATCACCCGCCACTAGAAAATGTAAAACCGCATCCAGCCCGGAATGATTAAGAACCGCATCCGCCTGTTGTTGTACTTTTGGCTTGGCGCGGTAGGCGACACCCAGGCCGGCGCTGGTCATCATGGGCAGATCGTTGGCACCGTCGCCGACGGCGATGGTACAGTTCAGGTCAATGTCCAGATCATTGGTGAGCTTTTTTAGAAATCCGGCTTTGACTTCACCGTTGACGATCTCACCAACAACATTACCGGTAAGCTTATCGTTGCGGCATTCCAGGGTATTCGACAGGGTAAAATCCAGCTGCAAACGTTGCTTGAGCCGATCGGTAAAATAAGTAAATCCCCCGGATACCAGCGCGGTCTTGATTCCCCGGGACCGCATACCCGCCAGCAATTGTTCGGCGCCCGGATTCAGCGTCAAGCGCTGTTGATACACTTTTTCCAGAACGTCATAGTCCAGACCGCCCAGCAATTTCACCCGTTTTTGCAGCGAGGTATTAAAATCGATTTCTCCGCGCATGGCGGATTCCGTGATCACCGCCACCTGGTCCTTGATTCCGAGATAATCCGCAATCTCGTCGACACATTCAATGGAAATCAATGTGGAATCCATATCGGTAATAAGCAGTGCAACATCGCCGGCGCGGAACCCTTCAGGCACGGTGTTAATATCCAATGACAGTTGCCTGCGAAGATCGTCCAATTGTTGGTGGGTAACGGGTTGCTCATGTTGAATAACAAAATGATCGCCTTGATCAACCAGCGAACCAGGAATGACCGCCATTATTACTGATCGGGTCTCGTTGTTGAGCGACGGGGTATGTACGATAGTCTTGAGCATGTGACAGCTATTACTAATAATTCAGGATTCAAGGATCAATATTAATTGTGGTGTTGTTGGTGGCAGCATCTGATGCGATAGTAAAACAAAGGCGAGACGAACGCTAATTAACCTCGCTGAGTAACTGGTTGGTCATGCGTTCGGCCTGCCCCAGATATCCGCCGCCAAACAGATTCAAATGATTCAATATATGATACAGGTTATACAGGTTTTTACGAACCTTGTAACCAGCATCCAGCGGGTAGGTATTATTGTACGCGGCATAAAAACGCGGTGAAAACCCGCCAAACAATTCCGTCATGGCCAAGTCCGCCTCCCGGTCGCCATAGTAAACCGCAGGATCGAAGATAACGGGGCGGCCGGTTTCATCTATTGCATAGTTGCCGGACCATAAATCACCGTGCAATAGCGAGGCCTGAGGTTGATAGTCCGTGAAAAACTGTTCCAGCCGGTCCATCAACCGTTCGCCGGCCGGTAATAGTTGCCCGTAGCCGTGATCCGCCGCCAGTTGATATTGGACACCCAACCGGTGCCGGCGATAAAACACCACCCAGTTATCCGTCTGGTCATTAATTTGCGGCGTGGAACCAATCGTGTTGTCACGATGCCACCCGAAGTGACTGGACCGGTGACGATGCATGCAGGCCAGATCAATGCCCAATTGTTCCAGGCTGGCGGTACTGCCACCCCGGCCACCGTGAATGGGTAAATCCTCCATGACAATATACGCATTGCCGGCACTAACGCCCACACACAACGGTTTTGGCACCTTAATCGTCTGCGTGTAGGCAATTTCATTGAGGCCGTCGAACTCAGCCTCGAACATGCCAACCCGGGAGGCTGAATTGGTCTTTACGAAGTAATGGCGGTCGCCACTGCGAACCCGGTACGCGGCGTTGATACTGCCACCACCAACGCTTTGCCTATCATCGATGACAAATGTGTCTTTGGTCGCCGATGAAATATGATTGCTGATGGAATCCCACATAAACCTGCCAGTAAGCCTTATCGTTTGTGCTTGCGTCGTTTACAAATTTCGTCAGGCCCAAATCATACCGTTAATCGTCGGCAACCAAAAAAGCCAATTTTTCGACACATCGCAAATCAGTTTCAGCGATTAATTCACGGCCCCTATAATCCTGGTGCATTGAGCGGTTATCCACAAAAGCTGTGGATAACTTTGTTGATAAACAGAGACAATGTCTTGTAACAAAGCGTCTTTGTTACAATCATGTTAAATTGCTTTAGATTTGCACTCTCGTAATTCATTGATTTATCGGCATGTTTTGCAATATCAATGGGTTGCGGCACAGTCTTGCCACTGGTTATAAGGTGTCGATCTTTTTTACAGTCAGGTTGTGTATAACCTCAGGCCCATAAAAAAAGCCAGTACAATGTACTGGCTTTCAGGATCTACCGAATGGTAGTTATATCATTTTTTGTATTATTCGAAAAATCGCGAGCTTACTTAGCCAGGCCAAGTACGAAAGTAACCAACTTTTCGATGTTCTCATCAGAAACGCGCGGAGAGTACGGAGGCATCGGCGCACCACCGGTTACTTTAGTCCAGTTACCTTTACCACCCGTTTTTACTTTTTTGATCAACCGTGCTTTGGCACCGGCGTCGCCCTTGTATTTGGCAGAAACGTCTTTCCAGGCGGGACCAACAACTTTCTTTTCAACACTGTGGCAAGCCAGGCAACCGCTTTTCTTAGCCAGGTCCAGTCCTTCCTCAGCTTGAGCTTGGCTGGAAATCGCCAGGATGGCAGCGGCAGCTGAAATTGCTAACATTTTTGATTTCATGTACTTTCCCCTCACAAATATTATTAGTAACAAACATCCATGCGAACACGCTTCAGTCGTGCTTGAAGGTTTCGCACCTTCCCCCAATGTTCTTCACGTTTACTGCTGTCAAATACATTAACGCAACGGAAGCGAAAAAAGGAGACATATACGTTTACGTTAAATTTGCAAAACCCGCAAAAAAGGATGCTCCCGGCTTTGCAAACATAAGTTTGCCGGTTTACTGGCAAACTGAGTCGGTCTTTATGCCATTGGGGGTATTTGATGTCAAGTAATTATTATGTAGTGCTATGGGTATATCATCGTGCTCTATTAGTTAGCCCACATGTATAACGGATGACTATAATTCAACCAACTGTTGATGGCGGTTTTTCAATTAAACCGATACACCCGGCACCGCACAGCCACGGGCAACCCATGACGATCTATCGCACTTCCCTGCTGCACTCTCATCAGCATGCCCACAGGTCTAGCACCGCATCGCACTCCTGACGGCGTGCCAGCAATATGTCTTTGAAGGCATCGGGATCTTTTTGAAAAGTCAGTTCCCCGGATTTGGGATGGTGCCAGTCCCACAAACGGGACAGCCAAAAGCGCAAGGCCGCTCTGCGCAACATCATGGGCCAGGCGCGTCGTTCGGCGTCACACAGCGGCCGCGACGCCTGATAAGCCTGACATAGCGCCGCCGCCCGTTCAAAGTCCAGTGAGCCTTTCGGATCAACACACCAGTCGTTCACAGTTATGGCAACGTCATACACCAGGTCATCATCGCAGGCGTTGTAAAAATCCACAACGCCGCTGACCTGGTGATCCACAAACAACGCATTGTCACGAAACAGGTCCGCATGAATCACGCCCCTGGGTAATCCGTTATAGGGTCGCGCCGCCTGCTCATAAAGTTCCTGTTGCAAAATGCGGGCGTCGGATTCGTTAACCATCGGCAGCAATTGCTCACCGAGTGCCTGGCGCCATTGACCACCACGACTATTTTCAAGCCGCAAAGGAAATCCGGCACCGGCCAGATGCATCCGTGCCAACGTTGTCCCGATGGCGCGGCAATGTTGCTCGCCCGGCTGTACTACGGACTTCCCCTGCAGGCGCTGCATGATGGTAGCGGGCTTACCGTTTAGCTGGTGGACATAATGATTTCGATCATCAGCCACCGGATGGGCGCAGGGTAGGTCATGCTCATTTAAATAAGCCATAAGCTGCAGATAATAGGGAAGTTCATCGCGACGTAGGATTTCGAAAAGGGTTAGTACGAAATCACCCCGGGTGGTGGACACAAAGTAATTGGTATTTTCAATACCGGCGCTAATGCCATTGAAATCCACCAGCTCGCCCAATGGATAATGTTGCAGGAAGGCTTCAAGCTCGGCGCGGGAAACAGACGTATAGACAGACATGACTCGCTACATATGGTTCATGGGAAAAATCGGTAGACCGAATGAATGCAATTTTCAACGCAAAATCGCTAACACGCAAAGTTTACAACAAACATCATTGTTGATGTCATCTTGATTGTAAAATGACGTGTATGGGTCAGCGATCTAGGTCTGAGCCGGATAATGCAAAAAGCTGTTACGGGAAAGCCATCAGCGAACCGTATAGATTTTTCGCCGAGAAAACACATTGGTGGATACAACATTGGCGGTACGATTGGTGGTACGAATGAAGGTAACGTCGGAGGCGACCGCGTTTTTTGATTCCTGTTCTTTGCGCCCTTGCGTCTTTGCGTTAAACCGGTTAAAGCTTACTACAAATCGAGCATGATCTGCTGCTCTTCTTCCGAGGGCTCAAAACCCCGCTGCTCATAGTGCTTGAAGATCGCTTTTACCACGTCATCGGGCTCATCCAGCAACTGGAACAGTTCGAGATCCGGCTCATCGATCATTTTTTCATTCAACACACTGTTTTTGAGCCATTCCACCAGCCCTTTCCAGTATGGCGTGTGAACCAGAATAATGGGAATGCGCCGGGTTTTGCCGGTTTGCACCAGGGTAAGTATTTCCGCCAGTTCATCGAGGGTACCGAACCCACCGGGCATGCAAACATACGCCGCGGCATATTTGACGAACATGACTTTGCGGGAAAAGAAATGCCGGAAGCTCAGGGAAATATCCTGGTATTGATTGCCGGACTGTTCGTGGGGTAACTGGATATTTAACCCGATGCTGGGGGATTTGCCCGCGTAAGCGCCTTTGTTGGCCGCCTCCATAATGCCGGGGCCACCCCCGCTGACCACGCTGAAACCGGCATCGGACAATTTGCCGGCGATTTTTTCGGTTAGCAAATAATAGGGATGACTGCGTTCGGTCCGTGCTGATCCAAAAATACTCACCGACGGGCGAACCCTCGCCATGCGCTCAAAGCCTTCGACGAATTCCGCCATAATCTGGAAAATTTTCCAGGATTCGCGGGTCAGCATAGTATCATCCACGGGGGTCATGCCGGGGTGGGAGGATTTATCTTGGTCAGCCATAATTCACTCTTTTCATTAAATTAATAATCTACGACAATACCGCGTTATGTCTACTATGCAAAATTCTAGCCCACTCATCCTGGTGGACGGTTCGTCCTACCTGTACCGTGCCTTCCACGCCATGCCGAATTTAACCAATTCCGCCCGCGAACACACCGGCGCGGTCTACGGTGTGGTGAATATGTTGCGCAAGTTGATCAAAGATTACGAGCCCAAGTACATGGCCGTGGTGTTTGACGCCAAGGGAAAAACCTTCCGGGATGATCTTTACGCGGAATATAAAGCCAACCGGCCGCCGATGCCACCGGAATTAAGCGGCCAAATCGAGCCCCTGCATCAACTGATCAAGGCCATGGGCATCCCCATCCTGGTGGTCAACGGCGTGGAGGCGGACGATGTTATTGGCACTCTGGCAAGGCAGGCGACCCAGCAGAGAATGGATACGCTCATTTCCACCGGCGACAAGGACATGGCGCAACTGGTAAACGATCATGTCACGTTGATGGATACCATGAAAAATACATTCATGAACCGCGAAGGTGTCATTGAAAAATTCGGCCTGCCGCCGGAACGCATCATCGACTATCTGGCACTCATGGGCGACAAGTCTGATAACATTCCCGGCGTTCCCAACGTCGGCCCCAAGACCGCTGCCAAATGGCTGGACCAGTACCAGTCACTCGATGGCGTTAAACAACACGCGGATGAAATCAAAGGCAAGGCCGGAGACAACCTGCGGGCCGCGCTGGACCAGTTACCCCTATCCTATCAGTTGGCCACCATCAAATGCGACCTGGAATTGGAGGTACAACCCGCCGACCTGCAGCGACAAGAACCGGACAAAAAGCAACTAACAGAATTATTCAGCCGCCTGGAATTCAAGACCTGGTTGTCCGAAACACTGGGCAAGAAAGACAATGGCGAGCAAACTACAAGCGATATCGGCAACCAACCGCAGTATGAAACCATCTTTACCCAGAAACAATTAGCAACATGGCTCAAAAAAATCAAACAGGCGCCGTTATTCGCTTTCGATACGGAGACCACCGATCTTAACTACATGCGCGCAGAGCTGGTGGGGATATCAATCGCGGTAACGGAAAACCAGGCCGCCTACCTGCCGTTGGCACACGATTACGAGGGGGCACCGAAACAACTGGCACGTGACAAAGTCCTGGAGCAAATCAAGCCAATACTGGAAGACCCCGATCAACACAAAGTGGGCCAGCATCTTAAATATGACATGAATGTGCTGGCAGGATACGGCATCGAGTTGCAAGGCATTGAGCATGACACCATGTTGCAATCTTATGTCATTGACAGTACTGCCACCCGCCACGACATGGACTCACTGGCACTGAAGTATCTTGGCTGTAATACCATTCACTTTGAAGATGTTGCCGGCAAGGGCAAAAACCAGTTGACGTTCAACGAAATTGCTATTGATCAGGCGGCGCCCTACGCGGCGGAAGACGCTGATATTACTCTGCGCCTGCACCATACCCTGTGGCCGCAACTGGAAAAGGAGCCGGACCTGAAATGGTTGTATCAGCATGTCGAAATACCATTGGTGCCTGTCTTGTCCCGCATTGAACGCAACGGCGTACTGCTCGACATCAAGATGTTAAACAAGCAAAGCCAGGAACTGGAAAAAAGCATCGCCGACCTCGAAAGCAAAGCGCATGAAATCGCCGGTGAAAAATTCAATATCGCCTCGCCCAAACAGATTCAGGCGGTGTTATTTGACAGGCTTTCGCTACCGATATTAAAAAAAACACCCAAAGGCCAGCCTTCTACCGCTGAAGACGTCTTGCAGGAACTGGCGCTGGATTACCCATTACCCAAATTGATTCTGGAACACCGGGGCTTGAGTAAACTCAAGTCGACGTATACGGATAAATTACCGCTGCAGGTGTCGGAAAAAACCGGCCGGGTGCACACCTCCTATCATCAGGCCACCGCCAGTACCGGGCGCCTGGCATCGAAAGAACCCAACCTGCAGAATATTCCCATCCGTTCCGAAGAAGGACGCCGCATTCGCCAGGCTTTTATTGCACCGCAAGGATACAAAATTGTTGCCGCGGACTATTCGCAGATCGAATTGCGTATCATGGCGCATTTATCCGGCGACAAAGGTTTGCTGGATGCTTTTGCCCACGGTATCGATGTGCACCGCGCCACGGCCGCGGAAGTCTTCGGTTCCACACCGGAAAGTGTCAGTAACGAAGCGCGACGGCGTGCCAAAGCCATAAACTTTGGTTTGATCTATGGTATGTCGGCCTTTGGCCTGGCCAGGCAACTGGGTATCAGCCGAACTGAGGCACAACAATACGTGGATCTTTATTTTGAACGCTATCCCGGCGTCAAAGCCTTTATGGACAGCACGCGGGAAAACGCACGCGAAACCGGTTACGTGCAAACGGTTTTTGGCCGGCGCCTGTATTTACCGGATATCAATCACAGTAACGCGCAACGCCGCCAATACGCGGAACGTACGGCGATTAACGCGCCCATGCAGGGAACCGCCGCGGATATTATCAAGCTGGCGATGATCAAAACGGACCAGTGGATCCGGGACAGCAAGCTGGACATCAAGATGGTCATGCAGGTGCACGATGAACTGGTGTTTGAAATCAAGCAGGCCCACGTCGACAAGGCGATTAAACACATTGAAAACTGCATGAACTCAGTCGCGGATCTGAAAGTGCCCCTGCAAGTGGATGTCGGTATTGGTAAAAACTGGGACGAAGCCCATTGAACGGATCAGTTGCAGTTATAACCATGCCGTAATGCACCTTAGCGCATCCGCAGGCCTCTAATACTACCGAGCACGACCACGGTTTCGATTACCGGTAATCGGCATACAACGATGTCCGCGGATAAGTTTGTTATAAACTCGGCCCTTTCCCTTTCAAAGCTGATCAAATTATCGCCGATTCGTGTCGGCCATTCGTGGCAACCCAGGTATCTATTGGTCGCACCGGGGGTGTCTACCGGTAGCGCCGCGGCCAGAAAGACTAATGATAACCCATTGAATTAACAGGAATAAAAAGTACGCTGGTGACTATATTAGCAAAAGGTAAAATTTTTGTGGCGGGCTATGAACTTTTTTACCGCTTCCGGCGTCATAGTATTTGAGTGGACAATGCTACTACTCACCCGCTCCTCCTCCCTAAGCGGGTATTGAGTAAAGCCCAGCATTTCCCCATACTGGGCTTTAAACGTTTGCCCCGGTATTCACACCCCTAACTGTGTACCGGGGCTTTTTATTATAGACCTCCCCCCTAATGTGCAAGGTCTCTTTCCTGACTGTGCCTGGACGTTCAACGTCTTTACCAGGACCCGCTAACAGGAAAGAAAAAATCTTAACATGCAAACCTGTACAGTGTGCACGATTTTCTCGCCTTCGGCAAACCGCAATTTAAATTCCATTGTGATTAATTCCCAACCATTTATCAAGCACCAAAATCAGATTATCAGTACCGGTTCTTTTCAGCGCCGAGAATAACTGGACACTGATTTGTGATGAATCGACGGTTTGCAAACAGCTTTGAACCTTTTGCAGGCTGTTGGCGGCGGCTCCGCGCTTTAATTTGTCGCTCTTGGTTAACAGGATATGCAAGGGCAACTGCGCTTCGGCGCTCCACTGGATCAACCGGGTATCAAATTCCTTGAGCGGATGGCGGCAATCCATCAATAAAATCAATCCCGCCAGCGACCGGCGCGTTCGCAGGTATTCGTCGATCAGGGCGTCCCACTGCTGTTTCATCTGTTTTGAAACCTTGGCGTAGCCGTAACCGGGCAAATCCACCAATCGCCGCTGGCTATCCAGTTCGAAAACATTGATCAGCTGCGTGCGCCCCGGCGTTTTGCTGGTACGCGCCAGTTGCTGGTTACCGGTCAACACATTGATAGCGCTGGATTTTCCAGCGTTGGAACGGCCGGCAAAAGCCACTTCGCTGCCTTGATCGTTGGGAAGTTGTATGACACGCGCTGCGCTGACTAAAAAGCGCGCCCGTTGATAGTAATTTTTCATGGGTAATGGCCACCAAACCGTTCAAACCGCTCAATGGATAAAAGATATTGATGCACTGATTGGAAGCAATAATTATTTTTTTTTATTGCTAATAATTTTACAATGTCAGATTAAATCTAAATTGTGTTTGAAAGCTACTCCATAATAACAATTATCCTGTCATGTGCGGCAAACGCAGAAAGAAAAAAGCTGGAGCAACACGTTATGTGTCATACGCAAGTCAAAGTAACTGGGGGCGTAGTAAGTGTCGTTAGCGTAGTTATTTTATTATTGTCGCTAATTAGCAGCACCGTTAGCGCTCAAGGTGATATTGAAGCCGGGTCCCACAAAGCCCGGGCCTGCCAGGTCTGTCACGGAAAAGGTGGTCACAGTACCAATCCCACCTATCCAAGGCTGGCCGGGCAACACGCCAAATATATCATCAAGCAATTGAAGGCGTTCAAGGCGGGAACGCGCAAAGATCCGATCATGAATGGAATGGCGGCGACCTTGTCGGAAAAGGACATGGAAGACGTTGCGGCATTTTTTGAGAGCAACGGATAGCCCCTTCAATCAATACCGTGTACCGTGCCTGACCAGCGACTGTTACCGGCCACTGGCAAACACAGGCGGCATACTACTGCTATGCTAATTGGATATAGGATTACCACCGCTTTTGGTGATTAAATACCGACGCGATTTAAATTCACATTGGTAAAATAGTGGTATTGGTGGACATGAAACGTAAAAAAACCGCAAAACGTTTAAACTGGTTACCCCTCATCTCATTGCTCGCGTTGCTGAGCCTATCATCGACCATGGCATGGGCCACCGGCGACGCCGCCACCGGCAAGGAAAAATCGCAAGTGTGCCAGGGGTGCCACGGCGTTGATGGCAATAGTTACGCCCCGAATTTTCCCAACCTGGCGGAGCAGCATGTGTCGTATATCACGAAGCAGCTACACAATTACCAGGATGGCAAACGGGTCAACGAAACCATGAGCAGCATGGTGACGGGTCTCAGCGATCAGGATATCAAGGACATTGCGGCATACTTTTCCTCCCAGGCGTTGCAGCCGCAAGCCCCGGATAAGGACGTCGAAGTCGTTAAAACCGGGCGCAAAATCTACAAAGGCGGTAACGTTTATACCGGCGTACCGGCCTGCGCGGGCTGTCATGGACCCAACGGCGTCGGCAACTCGCCGGCTGCCTTTCCACATCTTGCCGGGCAAAAACCCACCTATGTGATGAAAACCCTGCACGATTTCAAAGCGGGTAAACGGTCCAATGACGTCAATGAGATCATGCGCAACATCGCCAGCAAGCTCACGGATAATGAAATTGCGGCCGTTGCGGCTTACGTGGCAACCCTGAACACACAGAAATAACTGCCTAAATTCAACAGCTGGCTCCTATTCAGCAGCAGGTGTTGATCAACCTTTTATCACTGCTCCCGGGGCTGTTATCTTCATGCCGCGCCGGGAGCAATGTGTTGGCCGAATGCCTTATTTACGTCCCAACGCGTATAGATAGTTCGCGAACGTGGATACATCATGGCTGGCGCGCCGGAACAAATGATCCAGACTCACAATGGCGTGCTCCAGAAGATTCACGGCGATATAAGGATGCTCCACACGTAGCCGTTGATACATGGAACGGGACAGTTTCAGTAACTGGGTTTTCTTGATCGCTTCCAGGCGCACGGAACGGGGGCGGCGGTCAAAGAAAGACATTTCACCCATGATTTCACCTTGCTTAATACGGCCCACATCATTGGACCCCTGTTGATCACGATACAGGGCCACTTCGCCGCTGATCACCATAAACAGGGCTTCCCCCACTTCTCCGATCTCCGCAATCACTTCCTTGTTTTTGAAATTGACCAGTTCGGTAAAACCCAGGAACGTCTTCATTTCGCCCACCGTCAGCGAATCGCACCATACCTGGCCGTTAAGAAATTCCACCAGATCGACCGGTATTTCTTTGTCCTTGTCTTTATCAGCGGCCATAGCCATATACTCCCAACTTATTTCAAATTCAATTTATTATATCTGTGGCCATCAACATCGCGTTTTTCGGGTTTCTGTTTGCCGCGCAATACTCTTCCTGTTGATGGCACACTGTTTCGGCGCGGCAAATTATCGCATAATTAGCGGGCACTGGCTGACAAAAAATGCCGGATTCGCGGCATTTGGGCGAAGATTGAACTCCCGATTCTTTTCCATGGTCTATGATGTTATAACGTTCCCTTGCCGGCAAGCCCGTCAGTAGAGCCGCTTTATTATCGACAATGGTTATCTATAATGGGACGCGACTGTAATTTAATTGTCGTCCGCACTATGGTTGCCGTCTGGCCCATACCGCACCAATGAAAACATTTGGCGCTTCCAATGCGTTGACAATCCTCTTTAAACAACATACAACACAATGGCATTACACAAGAAATTAAAGAACAACGAGGTGAACACATGAAGAATTGGGTTATCGGACTCTGCACTCTGGCATTGATCCCAAGCGTGGCGCTGGCTGCGCCAACTTATAAAGAGAAGATTCATTATGAACGGGTATTACCGGCGCAACCGACAACAACGGATGGTGACAAGGTCGAAGTTGTGGAAATGTTCTGGTACGGCTGCCCCCACTGTAATAACCTGGAACCTTACGTAAACCGCTGGCTTAAAAACAAGCCCAAGAATGTGGTATTTGTGCGCATACCGGCAATATTCCGGCCACAATGGGAATTACACGCCCGCGCTTTTTACACCGCACAAATTCTGGGCGTACTCGACAAAACCCACTCCGCCATGTTTGCCGCCATTCATCAGCAAAAGCGGCGCATGAATACGGAACAGGCCATTCAGAAGTTTTTCGCCGAACAAGGTGTCAGTAAAAAAGATTTCGATCGTGTGTTTCATTCATTTGCCGTGGAAGCAAAAGTGCGCCGCGCCAAGGACATGAGCCAGCGCTACGGTATCGACGGCGTCCCTGCATTAATCGTCAATGGCAAGTACCGCACCGGCGCCCGGTTGGCGGGTGGGCCGGCTAATATTTTCCGCGTGGTGAATTTCCTGGTTGAAAAAGAAAGCAAAAAGAAATAATCCCCGTAAGCGCATAAAATTCCCCGTAAAGGCGTAGCTTACCTGGCAAAACAGGTATGCTACGCATTTGCGTTGTGTTTGAGCCGTTCAGCTGGAATGAAATTCTCAACCACGCCGGGGATTAGCAGGAAAATGCGTATGTTACGTATTGATACTGAATTATTATTTCCCATTTATGTAATAACGGCGTAAAGATAAGATAGAATCAGGTACGGGCTTGCCTGTTTGGCGCCGGGTCGTTCACCGCGCCAGGCAGTCTGTCGCTCACCATTCCCGGTGAGGAACCGAACCACAATCAGGAAAAGCATGAAAGCCGCCGAAGTATTTGTTAAATGCCTCGAAAACGAAGGGATCGACACCGTCTACGGCATTCCTGGCGAAGAAAACCTGGATGTCATGGATGCGCTGCTGGACTCCTCCATTCAATTTGTCACCACGCGCCATGAACAGGGCGCCGCGTTCATGGCCGACGTCTATGGTCGACTGACCGGGCGCGCCGGGGTCTGCATGTCGACCCTGGGTCCGGGGGCCATCAACCTGATGACCGGCGTCGCCGATGCCAATATGGATCATGCGCCGTTGGTGGCCATCGCCGGCCAGGCCGACAGCCACCGCCTGCACAAGGAATCTCACCAGGTTCTGGATCTGGAAGAAATTTTCCGCTCCATCACCAAATACTCGTCGCGCCTGCTGGCCCCGGAGATTATTCCCGAAGTTACCCGCAAGGCATTCAAGATCGCCCAGACCGAAAAAACCGGTGCGACCTTTATCGAGTTCCCTGAAAACATTGCCAAGCTCAATTGTCTCGAACATCCACTACCGGTGGCCCAGCCCACCATGCCCGAGCCGCCGGCGGAGCCGATAAAACGGGCCGCCAAAATCATCTCCGAAGCCCGGCAGCCTATCATCCTGGCGGGCAATGGCGTGGTGCGCTCCGGCGCCAGCCAGGAACTGGCGGATTTCTCGGCAACGCTCAATATCCCGCTGACCAACACGTTCATGGCCAAGGGGGTCATTCCATTCAAACACCCCATGGCGTTGGGCAGTGCGGGCCTGCAGTCCCAGGATTATGTGAATTTCGGCTTTGAAAAAGCGGACGTGATTATTTGTGTAGGCTATGACCTGGTGGAATACCATCCCCATCTGTGGCACCCCACCCGCGACCGTAAAATTATTCATATTGCCTCGGTACCCGCCGAGGTCGATGGTCATTACAGCATCAGTGTGGGCGTGGTGGGAGATATCCGCCATTCCCTGGCGCGTATAGCCGAGACTGCGCAACCACATCAGGCGCATGCTTTCCGGCCATTGCGCAAGGCGCTGATCGAAGAGATGAACCAGCACCGGGATGATCGTTTCTGCCCCATGAAACCGCAAAAAATCATCTGGGACCTGCGCACCGCCCTGGGCCTTGAGGATATCGTTATCTGCGACGTGGGAGCCCATAAAATGTGGATGGCACGCATGTTCCGCTGCGAACATCCCAATACCTGTATTATTTCCAATGGCTTCGCCAGCATGGGGATCGCGGTTCCCGGCGCCATAGCAGCGAAAATGGCGTTTCCACAACGCAAAGTGGTGGCCGTCACTGGAGATGCCGGTTTTTTGATGAATTCCCAGGAAATCGAAACCGCATTAAGGCTAAATGTTCCCGTAGTCGTGCTAATATGGAACGACTCTGGTTACGGGTTGATCGAGTGGAAACAAATGAATGTTTTTGGCCGCCCGGCGCATGTGTCATTCAACAACCCGGATTTTGTCAAATACGCGCAATCTTTTGGCGCAAATGGCTACCGCATCACACAAGCCGACGAACTGATGCCTGTATTGAAACAGGCACTGGCCGATAAGACTCTCAGTGTGATTGATTGCCCCGTAGACTATAGCGAAAATCTGAAACTCACTGACAAATTAGGTGAAATGATTTGTCCTTTTTAGTGTCATACATGGCACGGTCTATCATTCAGGGGTAAACTCAATGTATGGGCTTGTTAGGTAGTTTGTATAGTTTGAGAACACGTGAATGAGCAGCGTTATATCGTCATTAGAAGAAACATCCCCACAAATCAGTTCCGGCAAACGCATTCGTTTGTTAAGTTATAATATCCAGGTCGGTATCGGTTCCACGTCTTACCGCCACTACGTCACCACCGCCTGGAAACATGTCCTGCCCCACGCGCAAATTTATGACAACCTGCAGAAAATCGCCCGGGCGATCAGCGGCTTTGATATTGTGGCGTTGCAGGAAATGGACGCCGGCAGTATCCGCAGCAGCTTTATAAACCAGGCGGAGTTTCTGGCCGACCACGGCGGGTTCCCCTTCTGGTACCACCAAACCAACCGCCGGCTCGGTAAAATTGCACAACACAGTAACGGCCTGTTGAGCAAGTTCAAACCCAGTGAAGTGGTGGATTACAAACTACCGGGTTTCATCCCCGGCCGCGGGGTGATGGTGGTGCGTTACGGCCATCCGGATAACCCGTTAATCCTGCTCATTGTACATCTGGCCCTCAGCGCCCGCGCCCGGATGCAACAACTGGAATTCATTAGCGAAATCGTTAATTGCTATGAACACGTGGTGGTCATGGGCGACCTTAACTGCCAGCCGGAAAGCCGGGAATTACAACACCTGATTAACTGTACTAACCTGTGTGAACCCACCCACGGACTGAAAACCTTTCCCAGCTGGCGCCCGGCGCGCAAAATTGATCATATCCTGGCGTCTCCCAGCCTGGAAATCTATGACGTGCACGTGCTGGATCACCTGCTGTCGGATCACTTACCTATCGCCATGGAGTTGCAACTGCCGTCGGGCGTGGAACTGCTGGCTGCATAGACATCCGGCGGTCGCTACCGGCACGCGCGAAGGCATATCGGCTTTACACGCATTACCATCATCGCGCTACAATAGCGTTGTAGTATCAGGAACATCGTCGCGGGATTCACGGTCAATCCCGTTGACCGGTCCTGAAAAATCAACACGAGACGACAGCGATGCCCACCAAAAACCGCGCCAGCCAAGCTAATGCCAACACACTGCAATCTCTGCGCATTGACAAATGGTTATGGGCGGCACGTTTTTATAAAACCCGCGCGCTGGCCAGTGATGCAGTGAAAACCGGCAAAGTGCTGGTAAACGGTGACAAAATAAAACCCAGCAAGGAAATCACCGAGGGCGACTCACTCACCATTAAACAAGCCTGGTTCACCAAAACCGTTATCGTACAAGCGCTCTCCAACCGTCGGGGATCCGCCACCGTGGCGGCAACCCTGTACGAAGAAACCCTGGACAGTATCAGCAACCGTGAACGGCTGCGTGAAATCCAGCGCGCACAGCCAGCAGCGCGCCGCGCCGGCCAGGGCCGACCCACCAAGCGCGAGCGACGCCAGATTATCGCTTTCACGTCCAAGGACAAACCATAGCTTCCACAAATTGTCTAACCCGTGGAGGTTCGTCCGCCGCCATTTATCCGGTACAATGCGCTACTTCACTGGCCAATCACCAAAACAATTGTTGATAGAACAATCTATTCGTGAAAAACACTGTTGCCTCAAGCTATCCGCGGGATCCCGTCTGGCGCCCGAAGCGCCAACTTTTTAATGTTGATCTCGAGCCTTCACTGGCTGATTGGCTGTTTGACCCGGCATCGTTAACGGAACGGGTCACCCAGGCCTGTAGCGGGCGCTTTTCGGTACGCATTCTGCGCCAGGGGTGGGGGGCTCCCATGCTTAACGAAGCCCGGTGCCTGAAAATGCGCCGCAACAGTTACGCGCTGATCCGGGAAGTACACCTGTTGTGCAATAACCAACCATGGGTGTTCGCGCGTACGATCATCCCGCCCCGTACCCTGTGCGGTAAACAGCGCCGCCTGGCACACCTGGGACAAAAGCCTTTAGGCGCGCTATTATTTGCCGATAAGTCCATGCAGAGAACGGAAATGGAAATCGCCTGTATCCGGCCGGGTCAACGGTTATACGAATTCGCCAACAGCCATAAAGCGAGCCAGGGGCAGCCCATATGGGGGCGCCGTTCGGTGTTCTTTTTGAATCACCACCCACTGCTGGTCAGCGAAATATTCCTGCCGCAAATCGGCACCCGGATACAGCAGCGTCGAAGGTAACCCAATACTATGAATACCACGACATTACAAACTGACAGTTCTCAGCGCCTGTTGCAGCTGGCGTTACTGATGCGCCTTGATAAACCCGTTGGTACTTATCTATTGCTATGGCCAACCCTCTGGGCACTGTGGATCGCCGGCGACGGCAAGCCTGATACGTATCTCACCCTGGTGTTCGTGGTGGGTGTCATCCTGATGCGAGCCGCCGGTTGCATCGTCAACGACTTTGCCGATCGCAATATCGATGGCTTTGTCACCCGGACGAAATCCCGGCCGTTGGCCACGGGCGCGGTGAGCAGCAATCTGGCGCTGTGGCTATTTGTCGTACTCTGTCTTATCGCCTTTGGCATGGTGTTGACTTTAAACGTGCTGACCATTGGACTGTCTATTGGCGCTATGATACTCGCCGTTACCTATCCTTATATGAAACGCCATACCTACATGCCACAGGCATTTCTGGGATTGGCCTTTGGCTGGGCGGTACCGATGGCATTTGCGGCCCAGGCCAATGCGCTTCCGGACGTGGCCTGGTTGTTGTTAACAGCGACAGTATTATGGGCGACCGCGTACGACACCATGTACGCTATGGTCGACCGTGATGATGACCTGCAAATCGGCGTAAAATCCACGGCAATTCTATTTGGGGAAGCTGACCGGGTGATTATAGGCGTCATCCAGGCCACATTTATATTGACCATGATGATCGTTGGCAACAAACTGGAACTTGGCCTGTTCTATTACCTCGGGCTTTCAGTGTCAACGGGGCTACTGGTGTACCAACAATACCTGATCCGCGACCGTGAACCGAACCTATGTTTTAAGGCGTTTCTTAACAATCATTGGGTGGGCTTCGCGATTTTTGTCGGCCTGTTGCTTAACTACCTTTTTACAGGTTAGCAACTTCACATAACCTTTCAATGCTCAAGGCGCGGCATCCAGGCTGTAGCATTTTCTACCAGACGTTCATTGTCCTCCATCCCATCGGGGGCATTCCAATATACAAACAATATTAGCCGCTATACCTGTTAATACATAGACCGGCCGTCACGGTTTGTTCATCCCGCTGTCACCTGGCTGTCATACAATTCTCATACAATCATCGCCCATACCATTGAAAGTCAGGCCGCTGGAGAACAGGGCCGTTGTTAAGGCGGTTACGCCGGGAGTGAATAAATGCAGACTCAATTCAATCGCGAATGGTGGAAAATGAAAGCCTACAACGCTTTAGCAGCGTATTTGAAACACCCCAATGACAACCGCAAACAGCAACTGCACACAGCGCTGGCGCAATACGAACAAATGTTCAACCGGTCACAAGGCAATACAGGCACCACCGCTGCTTTTCCGGACATGGAACTTTCCATGAACGAGTACTAAAACTCACATAACCGGTCAATAACACCAATGGTTTTCACCGGGAGCAAATATGCTTGACTATCTCTATGATTCAGTCGTCCGTTATCAGAATGTTCACGGCTTAAATCCCAACCTGGTCTATCTCAATCATCACCACCTTCAATCCGTATTACAGCAACTGGAAACGCGCGACGAACTGTCCGGTTGGTTCAACGCTCTGAACATTAAAATTATATTATCCCCGTCATTGGGGCATCCCGCGGTTGCCCGCAGCCATTCAGTATAGACTTAAAAGTTACTGCGGTGGTTTAGCCCGATACGACATAAATGGGGAACCATCATTCGACATCAATACGTTACAATGCGCTTTTGACTGTTAATCCTTGGCACGTTCGATAATTTCCTACCCAGGAATTACCCCTCGCACACATCGCGAGAACACGTGGAACTGCTGTTTTACAGGGAAAATTCCGTCTTTCCGGTGATTCTTGGCAATAACGCGAGGACTCGGCGATGGTGAACATCCTGATCGCGCATGCACTACCACGCCAGATTCGATCAACAACGGTAGCGATGAGTGAACAA
>JASFOJ010000022.1:0-42730 GCA_050116575.1 Gammaproteobacteria bacterium
GATGTACTTAAGATTGCGCCTGTTCATGCACAATACGGCCGACACGTTAGTGTTAAGGCGGGTCATCTTTGAAAATAGTTTATTGAATATCATTCGAATTATTTGGCAAATATCAATCGACGAAACCGGTAAAATTCATAAAGCCGCATGCCAATCCATTTACCCAACCACAGATTAAGGGCAATTACCAATAACAGCGTTTCCGGGAACGCCAGGACCATGTTCTGCAAAAATAATGAATCCATCACAACATAACATGCGCTGATAACAACGATGGTCATAGCGCTTATTTGCATTGCTTTTTTCCATCCCTGCTCCGCTTCAACGATAGCAAAACGTTCTGCCGTGATAGCAAGGATCGCGATAGGAAACAGGGAAATGTGCGCCAATTCAAATAAACCGAAGCGGACACTGATCATACTCATGATTAGCATGACGACAACTACCACAGTAAGGATAATGGCCATTTTGGGTGAATGAAGCAGCTGCACCCAATCCAGCAACTTACGCAACATTGATGCCACCAGTATAATCAGCACAAAGCCGATCAATCCCCATAACAAACCGGTTTCCCGGGCGGCGGCGGCTATCAAAGCGGGCAAAAATGTACCGAATGTTTCCAACCCTATTACGTTTCTGAATATCACTACGACAAGCGCCCCAAATGGCAGCATAATAAGTATCTTCAGCAGGTTCTGAGAAACACCGATTTCCTCAAACAGCGCGTAAAAATCGAACCCGGCATGAGAGGCACCGGTATATTTTGCATGTGTCCTGCTTTTAGCCATTAAATGCTTGCTAATATTAAATGAATATTGAAAATTCGTATTGCTCGTGTGTTTAAACAGCACCAGATCGCCGTAGTACAACGCCAGGAAATTTCCCGGTATTTCTGCAAAATGATCGTTGATAGTGTCGAATGGAACCCAGTAGTTATTGACATAAACTTCCACCCATTGATGACTGGTACGCTTACTCCCGGAATTTAAAATAACTCCACCGACCAGACGTGCCGGTAAATTGAGCCGTCTTGCCAATGCGACGAACAAACGTCCTTTACCGTTGCAGCTTGCTTCCTGCAGTTTCAGCGCGGTGAGCGCATCGGTAAAACCGGAAAAATCTTTGTTGGTAAATTCATCTTGCAGGTAACGGTGTAAACGGGTCAGAACGTGAAGAATGTTTCGATCGTGGTCAGGGAAAAGCTTTTCTATCGTTTCGGCGATTAATGGATCGTTAACCTGGATACCCGGCGCGGGTGCGAGGTACGGTTGGAGATGGTCCGGATAGCTTTGGGGAATCGTCAAGGTGTCGGGAATAACATAGCGCACGTGTTTGGCGAGCACCGTATAACGATAGCGTATCGTCTGCTGGCCCCGCACATTGGTCGCCTGCCATGTTGCAATACGGTTTAAGGCGCTGGACTGCAGGCTTAGTTCGAAAATACCCGATGCATTTTCCTCGTCCATAACCGTCTGTCGGCTGTCGGATCGGGGGAGATAGGTGGAAATATCTATGTCACCACCATGACCGTCAACCTGCATATTGACATCCACCTGGTACCCAAGAACAGGTACGAGTTCTGCGACTGAATAGCCAACCAATGTAAGCTTGTAGACGATAGCAGCGATTGGGATACCAACCGACAGCAGTAATAGTGCGCTAAAAATCAGTCTCTTGTTATTCAAAACGCTCGTCTAAGGTAGTGCGAATATTGTTAAAAGGGGCTGCCGTATTTTCAGGCAATAATAGCCATATATATCGTCGTGATATTGCAACTAATTTAATCTACTTGAGTTTTCTGTTAGTTAGCGCACACTTTAATCAATAAATTATTTTTATCAAACGGCGGGTACGCCGCCCGTTTGCACCCGTTAAACCCTGTTTGCGGGACATTTCGCGATCCAGCTATCCACTTATCTAGCAATGGATCGCCGCCAATATTTCATCAATATGAGGTTGGGCAAGTGTTACGTAGCTGCTGGCCGGATAGGTACTCAATAACAACTGCAACGCCGTCAACTCATTGGGACAATCCAGTTCATCATGGTAGGTCATGCCGATGTAATAAAGGGCATTATCCAGATAAATCGAATTTGCGTATAACGGCGTATCAAGTAATAGTTGGTATTGTATTCTTGCGGCGGCGAAGTACGGATCGGATGGATTAGCCGTGTCGCCTTGCAGATGTATACTACGCGCCAGGTAATATTGTGCGTTATCTGCGCTATTGGAATCGGGAAAAGTGCTCAGCGTGGCCTGGAATTCGATCTGCGCCTGTGCATATTCCCCATTATCGTAATACGTGCGGCCAATTTGATATGACGCGTTATCGGTCCAGTTACTTTGTGGATAAATGTTTATCAATACCGTGTAAGAATCCCGTGCGATGGAAAAACTATCGGTACCAAGTATTGCGGCCTCATGATGGCAACGCCCAATGTAATATTGGGCGTCGTCGGCGGCGCTTGCTAAGCTACCATAGCTATCAACTACCTTTTGCAACTCAATAATAGCTTGCGCGTAATCGACGCTATCATAATAAGTTTTACCAATCTGGTATTGAGCGTTATCAGCCCAGGTACTGCCGGGGTAATTGGAAATAACTAACTGATATTGTTGCCTGGCGGTCGTAAAATCAGGCACAGGATTTAACACTTCCATTTCATGGTAGCTACGGCCAATGAAATACCGGGCTTGGTCTGCACTGTTAGATGCAGGATATTGTGCAATGACCAGTTCCAGTTCCGTTATTGCAGTTGTGTAATCATTGGCATCATAATAGGTCTTGCCAATCTGGTACTGCGCGTCATCAATCAATGTACTTGTGGGAAAAGTACTGATTAACGTGGAATATGCCAATCGCGCATTCGCGAAGTCAGGCGTCAATTGTTCATGGTATGATCGGCCTAGATAGTATTGCGCATAGTCCGCGTAGTTGCTGGCTGGATAAGTAGCAATCATATCCGTGAACGAAGCGATCGCATTGCTATAGTCTGCGCTATCGTAGTAGGTTTTTCCTATTTGATAAGTCGCATTGTCTGACCAGAAACTTCCGGGATACTTATTCAATAAGTTCTGATATTCGGTTCTGGCCCGAGTGTAATCCATCAATTCATGGTAACAACGGCCAAGCCAATATTGTGAATTGTCCGCTAATACACTATCGGAGAAGCTAGTTAACACCTCAGAAAAATCAGCCAGCGCCGCCGAATATTCCTGTAAAGAAAAATAAGTTTTTCCGCGATTGTAATAGCTATCGGCAACTAAACTACTGGTTGGGTAATTAACAATGAAGTTACTGAATTGCGTTACAGCGGAGTTGTAGTCAGCGGCATTGTATGCGGCCATAGCGCTGTCAAAGTCAGCAATCTCGGCTTTACGTTCGGGTGTAGCGTTGGTACCGGAACCACCGCCACAACCAGGCAAGATGGTGATGAATAGCGCTACCAACATATATTTAGAGGCAGCGAATTTTCTACCAGGATACAGAGCCCTGAAACATATCAGCGATTTAATTATATTTTTCAACATCTTAACAATCCCGAGCATGGCATATTCATGCGCAAGCCACATTAGTTAATACACAACAGCCTAACGGCCTCGATTTGCCCGGAAAATAAGTTATATGGAGACTTATTGGGCGCAAAAATATATTACCGTGTGATGCAAAGCATCCCGGTAACGTCTCTTTTCACCCTTTAAGGATTTGGATACCGTTGTCCAACTCAAAGCTAACCAACGGTCTATAAGAATTGTTGTTTTATTGTAATGTTTTATCTTAGGTACTTGATGTCACAACCAGTACCAAATACTACTTGTTACTTCAAATACTACTTGCTACTTCAAATACTACTTACGTCATAAGTACTTCGCTTGAACCGCAACGCGGTCCGATTCAGGGGTAAGATTAGCAAGATAACCATCTAAGTTGCAAGTTATTTTTCTGGACAACCGCGAAATTTGCGATTAACTTCGCAAATTCCGCACGTCGCAGAAGGAGGCTAACTATGCCCCTCTTTATCATAGCCGCAGCAGTGACAAATCAGCCCATGGTTATTACCAATGAAATCGATATTATTCATTGCTTTGGCAATAAATAATATAGTGTAAGCCGGAGGCGTGAAACCGAGCCTCCCGCGCAACTGCACACGGTTAGGGACAGAATGCTGAGCCAGACCAGTCAGTATCCGGCAGAAAGTCACTGGCTTTAACTTCTCGTGTACCCGTCGTATGATTCGTAATATTAAATGTTGCCCATTTGTAGACGGGTGAAACACCGTCACAATCAACGATTTGAATCAGATGCTTGTTCCAGTAGTTAGGGTCCACAAACTCGATTTTTTCCCACCAACCGGTTTGCATATAGACCCAGTAATTACCCGAGGTAAATTCACTCACATCAAAATCCCGGTAACTTGTCGTCTGGTTAAATGCCGGATCAATAACGTACGTAAGGTGCTCCGTGGAATCGATGGGTGCCGTATCATCAAGCCACAACCGCTCCAGTGATGTATCCGTTAGTACCGCATCCTGGGTCGCACCAATTCTTACGCGAATAATTTTGTTCCACAGATCCCAGTCAGTGCCATCCTGCAAATCGTTGATCAGCCGTAACACCGGCGGGTCCTGGGTAATGGCACTGGCAACATTGGAATACGCCGAGTTAAGATCAGCGTTATAAGCTCTTACCCGGTAATAATAGGTCGTGGACGGGGTCAGCGCGGTGCTGTCAAACGTTGTTGTATCTGCCGGCACAGTAGCGATTTGGGTAAACCCGGAAGTCTCGGACAAACTGCGCTCGATCTTGAAGCCGATTTCATCCAGCGAATTATCGGTCCAACTGAGACTTATCTCGGTACTGGAGGCCGCGTTTGCCACCAGGCCCGTGGGCGCTATCGGCGCCGAGACCGCCTGTTCCGTCGCAGCTGATGCCGTGTTGGAATAATCCGAGTCGCCGTCCGTATTGTAGGCGAGTACACGATAATAGTAGGTGGTCGCTGGGTCGAGACCGCTGTCGCCATACGTGGTTTGATCCGCCGCAACAGTCTGAATTTCAACGAACCCGGCAAGTTCCGATTCGCTTCGTTCGATCACGAAACCGTCTTCGTTATCCGCATTGTCGGTCCAACTCAGGTTAATGGAAGCGCTGTCCACGGCGGTGGCAGTCATTGCCGTCGGTGCTGACGGTCCTGTCAGTACGGCTTGCGTGGTAGCTTCCGCAACACTGGAATAATCCGAATTACCGTTTTCGTTATACGCACGCAAACGGTAATAGTAGGTGGTGGATGCGTTAAGGGCGCTGTCGGTGTAGGTAGTCTGATCAGCTGCAATGAGTTTGATCTGCGCATAGCCAGTATCAATATTCGTACTGCGCTCCAGCTTGAATCCACTTTCATTGGTGGCGTTGTCTGTCCATGTTAATTCGATGGCGGACTGAGATTGGGCAGTCGCATCAAGCGTACTCGGTGCTTCGGGGACAGGACCAGTAGTGGGAACACGGCTAGCGTTGATCGCCTCGTTGGTGCCCGAACAGGACTCGGTCCCATTGGTCCATGACCAGCTTGCGCTACCACTTATGGTATCGCCGTCGGCCGATACCGTTATATTGGCGGAGATAATGGTTGTGGTGCCCCCGTCTTCAGGATAACTCCCGCTCCAGGAGACACTATCACCGTCTATGGTTCCCGTGACTGTACCTGCGGGTGTGGTAATAGTCAGGTCATTACCGTTTTGAACGACAGTGATAGTATAAGTATTGCTATAGGTTTCCCGGCCGACGCAAGTACTGCTGCCACTCTCCGTTATATCCCAAGTCCCTGATAAATCGGCAATTGGGACGCTAAGTGTTTGAGAGGTTGAAGTCCCATCACCACCACCGCCGCCGCACGCACCGATGGCTAACGCGAACAATACTAATACTATTTTACCTGCCGTGTTCATGTTCTACCTCGTTACTCTATATTTTCAGCTTTTAATCATTTGTGATCTCCTAGTGCCGGTGTTTTATATGATTTTTATATTTACAGCGACCAGAAAATCAGAATACTGAATAAATCGCCATCACCATAATGGTAGCGATACCTGATCTTCCATGGATATTCAGACGACGGTCCGGATGAATCCTGCTAACGATTTCAATACGTTACTGCACGCGGGCGATTTGATAAACGGCCGCGGAGAGGCGGTGGTCTGGGAACTGTCCCTTAGTATTTCTGTTAGTATTATACGTAAGTGAACACAAAAACAAACCGGTTTTTTCCACTAATCTACTAATTTTTCGTACTCACTGACCGGCAAGTTGTTGTCTCGGAACTACGACGGAAAGTGCCGTATTCTGCGATCTTTCCGCGACCTTACCGCGAATTACCGTACGTATTGGCCTATCGAATTACGTATCCTGGCCTGAAACGACAGTTAAACTACAGAATACACATTTATATATTTTACGTTGAGGGGCTATCTGGGTGCCAGAATTACCCGATACCGAAAGGTATTGGCGGAATCTCAGCGCCAGCGCCTTGCATTCACCCGCCACCCGGGGTCAACCGGCGGGCCCATCGTTGTGGTCGGGAGCATCAGCCAGGAATTTAGGCCAGGAACTCCAACACCAGTCGCTTGAGCCGGCTATCCGCCGGGGAAAATATCCATTCGTTGCATCGAACGGCAACACGTGGCTGGGGTAAGTTTACAATGGAAAACGCTGTACGAGGTGACATAGAAGATGCTGGAAAACGCAAATGCCACTCGCCGATAAAGGGGTGCGATGTCTGCGGTGCCAGTAATTTTGTTAAAGACAAAGGCGGCGGAACACGCCGCCTGATTTTACCCGCTCTGTCGGAGCCATTAATTTGTATTCCCCGGCCCCTGTAGCATTGTCGATAGAGGAAATATGGCTTGAAAACTAGGCGCTGGTATCCGGTGGTTCGTGATGCAGCCGTTGGAAAAAATGGTCCAGCTCGGCCATCACATGCTCCAGAGTGCCGGATGTAATGGAATTATCTCTGCTGTTGAATGCCATAAATATATCTTTTTTACGGTCACGTTTAACATAGGCCGCCAGTTCCTCGTTGGCGCCCCCTATGTAAATTTCAAAAACGTCATTCTTGCTGACATCCTTGGACCAGTGCCAGCGGGTTGCGCGACCAAGGGCGATGGTATGTCCGCCGAAACTCTCCAGTTTTTCGCGATCGTCTTTACCAATAAAATTATCTGCAATCTTGATAATATCCGTCATGATTCGTATCTCTACAGCCCGTATGGTGTGTCAAATTCAACGATGCAAGCAGATTTCAGGCCACCCATTACATACAAGTCCAGCGGGCGATAGCGGTGTTATCTATAGCTGGGAATGATTCTGCAATTTGAGGGTAATGCTTGAACATACCTGTCACCGCTTTCATCTAATATCATTTACAATACAGCTTTCCAGCTGATGACTATAGTAAATACTATAGCAGTAATTTGCGGTTATCGCTGTCATTACTCAAAACCGTCCGGTTCTAACTTACGATCAACAGGTTAAGCAAGTGCAGGCAAAATGACCGCGTGCGACGACTCCCGTAAGCGTCTATCGTTATCGCTGCCCTCGGCGTTGGATTGTCTCGACCAGATTATCGCCCGCGACTATCAGACTCCGGCTGTCTTTCTGGACTACGATGGCACCCTCACGCCTATCGTCCTGCACCCGGAAGATGCCGTGCTGCCTGATGCCATGCGCACAACGCTGCAGCGCCTTTCGCGATACTGCACACTTGCCGTAATCAGCGGCCGTGATCTTGATGACGTACGCAACCGCGTTGCCATCCCCGGAATTTGGTACGCCGGCAGTCACGGCTTTGACATTTTGGGCCCGGCAACGAAGTCTTCCCGACATCAACAGGGTAAAGAATATCTACCGACGTTAGACGCCGCCGAGTCCCTGCTACGTCACGACCTTCATGATTTACCCGGTTGTCTGGTGGATCGCAAGCGTTTCTCTATTGCTATTCACTATCGCGAGGTGATAGATCGTGACGTGGCAACAATTAAACATATTGTCGGCAAAGTCCATCATTCATATCCACGATTACGCATCATCGCTGGGAAAAGTATCATTGAACTGCAACCGGACATTGACTGGAATAAGGGCAAAGCCCTATTGTGGTTACAACACTCAGTCGGCATGTCGCCGGAACGCTCTTTATCAATATATATCGGAGACGATGTTACCGACGAAGACGCCTTTCATGTCCTTGGATCAGAAGGTATTGGCATACTGGTAACAGCATCTAACCGAAAAACGCTAGCGCAGTATCGCCTAACCGATATCCGTGAAGTGAAGCTATTTCTCAACCGACTACTTACCCTATTATCACGAGCAGTGTCATAATTAAATGACAGGGGCTCAATGAAATATCACTCCCACCCCGAAATGAACCCTGGGTTCTGAAAACTGTGTCCCCTGTTTCCACAAATGCTGTTGGTCTATTGTTACCACCGGATACGTATAATCCGCATCACCAATTTTTCCCGCTTTTATTTCTTTTAATGTGCCGGTAACACTTAACAAGCGACCTTGGGCATAATCCAGCGTTTCCAGGTATTGATCGGTTATTGCAATAAACCGTCCCAGCGTGTTTTGACTGGTTTGAGGTTTATAATTACTGTCTAGTGGATAGGCGAGAACTTCGAATTGCGTTCCCTGTTCGGTATTGGCGCTATTAACAATAATTCCTCCCCAAAGCACTTTTTGGCCTTTGAATTTTGCGATGTCGGCTACCGCTTCTTTGGGGGTAATTGTCCGGTCAACACCGTCCAGCTTAAAAGGCGGGGAAACAGCGCAACCGGTGATGGAAACAACGACAAATAAAAATAGTACAACAATTGAGTTTTGTAACACTTGCTTCCTTGGAAAATTATGTAAATTCCACATCATTCAATAAACCTGTTTCAAAGCACCGAACAAAACTTGAGTGCAATATAAACCCGTAATTTTTGTATATTAATATCAATAATACCACCACGGGTACCAAGGATACCAGGGATCGTAATAAAAAGGGTCGTACCGCCGCGGATACGGGGCATAGATATAGTGTACCTGCGGCCACAAGTAATAAGACTCCGCAACGATCACTGGATATTGATATTCGTATTCCCCAATGTTCCCGGTTACGAGATCAGTCACTTTTCCTATAACCGTTATATCGCGCCCTTGAGTAAATAACGACGGTTCCAGGAAACCCTTAAAAATCACCATGAAACGCCCATTACTGGCATCCGCATTTGGTTTGGCGATGTTATCAAGTGGGCGGGCAATAATTTCCAGTTCCGTTTCAGATTTACGGTTTTGAGTTGCATATATCTCGCCGCCCCAACGGACACGGCTGCCTTTATATTTTGAAATATTTTGCTGAACCTGGCTTATCGCAGGATTATTCGGGATGCTCTCACGAATGGGTTCCGGCGGCTGCACCGCGCACCCTGACATGACAAAAATCACAGAGCACAGGAAAATATTCGCACTATATTTCAATGAATTTAGCAGCTCATTATTCAGCGTAGAGAAATACGTTTTAACATTCATAACACCAGTTTGACCTGCGGGACTGTCCGATCAGGTACCTCATTACATCGGAAAATTAAATCGATTATGCTAATGTAGCGGCTTTATCGTAAAACGCTATGACAAAAATCAATATTGAACGGCCTATAACGAAACCGCGGTCCTCTTCCACCGCATTTTCAACGAATTGGCGGTTTTACTATATCCAACTACAAAAACGCTGCCAACAACGTGGCAATACCCAAAAACGAAAAGAAACCCACGACATCCGTCACGGTAGTCAGAATAATGGAAGACGATTGGGCCGGGTCTTGACCGAAACGCCGTAACATCATGGGGATAAATGCGCCTGAAAAACCGGCCGCGATCATGGAAATCACCATGGCCACGGCAATTACCAACGAAAGCCCCAGCGACCGACTCCAGAAGAAAACACAAATTGACGTAGTTAGCGCAACGGCGATCCCGTTTAGCAGCCCGGTATTTACTTCTTTAATCACAACCTTTGGCCAATGGCGCATGCTGATCTCCCGTAACGCCAGTCCCCGCATCGTCACCGCCAACGCCTGCGCACCCGCATTACCCGACTGACCGGCCACCACCGGTAACAGCACAGCCAGGGCGGTAAATTTGGCGATGGTACTTTCAAACATACCGACTACCGCCGACGCCAGAAACGCCGTCAATAGATTGATATGCAACCAGGGAAGCCGTTTACTCACCGCGAAAGATACTTTGGACAATGCCCGTTCGTCTTTGCTGGCACCAACCATGGTTTGCATATCAACACTGATTTCTTGCTGCAACGCGGCCAGCAACTGGTTCTCCCGGATAACACCGACTAACCGTCCTTCAAAATCCACAACAGGAATGCTGCTAACCTTAAATTGTTCCAGCTTCTCGACAATTTCTTCTCTGGGCGTGATACCCTGCACGGTAGTTAGTACCGGTAACAAAATATCCTCTACCCGGGTATCGGGATCGGCGATTGCGATATCCTGCAACGCCACACGCCCCACCGGTATACCTTGTTCATCAATGACAAATGCTTCACGGAGCGCTTTTGGTTTTACCGCACGAAGTTTTGACTGGACCTGTTCAACGGTCATGGTCGGGCGGAATACAACAATGCGGGGATCCATTAACTGACCCGCGGATTCCGGAGGGTATTCCAACAATCCTTTCAGTTCGTCAGCGACTGATTTGCTCACCAATTCAAGTTCATCGTTAATTTCTTTCTGCGACATTCGCAACAGCATATTGACGCACACAGACGGCTCCAGTTCCGTCAGCATCTGTATTTTCGTTTTTGCGGAAAGGTCTTTAAAGATATCGCTGGCAATGTCACTGGACAAGTATTTCCAAATTGGCAATATTACATTGACAGGCTGTTTGCTGATTAATTTGGCCGCCAGCTTGCGTGTCATGGATTCGATGACCTGCGCCGCCTCGGCCGGAAAGTCGGTAAGGTATCGCTGATTCAGTGCATCATAGGCTGCGTCGGAGGATGATGGTGTAATCATGCGACTGTCCTGTTGATAAGCTTGCGCAGAAAATATTAGGCCCGTTTTTCAAAAAACAGGTTTAGTACAGATATCCAGCTCTGCCAATATAAATGCATAATATCTGTAACCAAATAATTCAAGGATTGTGTTTCGGTGGCGCCGACAGTAACGGGCCGATTTATCAACTCCATATACGACAAGCGGCCGATAACCCTGTTGTCTCGGTCCAGTACCGGTAACGATAACTGGTCGCTCCAGCCCGGGTGATTCACAATGGCATCTATAGTGGCCCGCGCGGTTAACGAATGCCCTGCCGGTTTCATGATTTGCTGGATTTTGGTATCCGGGGTGCTACGCACAATTGCCGCAACATCGGCATAACCTTGCAGACGTTGCGATGCATCTACAGCGTACACAATCGACTCGCTATATTCCTTGTGTTGCCGAATCTTGTCCAGAATGTCCTGGGCGGTGTCTTCCCGGCGTGCCAGAAGTATATCGGTATCCATCAAAGATCCGACGGTACCATGGGGAAATTTAAGCTGCATCCTAACGCGCATGGATAACCGCGTCGGTAACGACTCCAACACAGGATTACGTTGTTCCGGCGATACATGCCGCAAAAAAACAACAGATGCATTAACACCTAGTTCCTGGATCAGCAGGTTTTGCTTTTCTGCCGGCAACGCGATAAAACAGCTGGCCGTTGTTTGAGGAATCATATACTGAAATACGGGCGCGATGACTCGTATGGGCGTATCCTCTGCCAAACCCACAATTTGGCTAACATCCAGATTATTCAATACACGCGCGGCGTTTTCCGGATGTTTCTCCAGAAAAGACAACGTTAATTTATCAAATTCAGTTGTCACTGTTCGTTTCCTGAAGCGATATTGTCGCCTGCTCACCGAACAGTTTCGCTGGTAATGAAACCACCCCCTGTTCGGTATCCAGCACGATGCTGGTTGCCGTCGTGTCCATGATTTTACCCTGGTAATCACCTATTTTGACGCGGTCACCAATTCGGTAGGTCTGTTTGAAGTAATGGGCACCAATCATGTTACTGATCATACCCCTGGCGCCCAGGCTAACGGCAAGCGCCAGGCCGCCCAACAATGCCCCGCTGACAACGGAGAGTAATATGACCAGGAAGGTAATATTGACGCCAATTTGATCTGCACCGATGACAATAGCAGTAATTAGAATCGCGGTGTAGGCCATGCGGGCAAACAATATGCGCTGCTCCGCGGTTTTATAGGGTAGCGCCGCAGCAACGATATCGTGCACCATACGGCTGACAATGACGCCGACCAGAATGATCAGACCGCCAGCCAATAATGTTGGCAGGTAGCCAATAACCTCGTTCAGCCAGTCGCTGAATAATTTTAAATCGAGAACATCAGTGGCGGCGGTCACGAAGACCAGTATTACCACCCAATAGATAACACCGCCAGCCACCTGTTTGGAAGTGACCGCTAGCCGGGCATGCTTTATACCGGACCTTGTTGCATAGCGATAAAGAAGTTGATCCACCAGATTAGCAAGATTGATGGTAATAGCGCGTAACGCTTTCGCCGCGAGCCAACCAATAATTAGTAGCAACAGGGCACCCAAAATATTGGGAAGACTCTGCGCCAGACGCTCCGCGAGTTGAGTGAAAGTGTTACTTAACGCCCCCGACCAGTTCTGATAGATATCCATGAATCAGTTGCTCTTACGTGGCTTCAATATCGTCCGATCAATCCTGCCTGATTAGTGTTCAACACCGGTTCCTTTATGTATGTTTTCAGCGCCAAAGGCGGCATGAATAGCAAGGTTTTAGGTTGTACTAACTAGCTGATATTACGCAACGTTTTTACAGATCATTAATGTGCTCCCGGCTTTATATTCGAATGTACGTCAATGACCGCAAACGACCATGATAAATATCAAAATATGTACAGCTAATTTTCACGGTTTGCTTAACGGATTGGCGGCCATTGATGCCACCTTGCCGGCCCGAGCTTATCATGCCTTTCAAATACAATTTTTAATCGCGAAACCGCCCCTGGCACTTTGATAAATCGCAATATCACGACTATACATTATTTATCGCATTTTATTCTGTTTTATCCGGTACGCTGCTGGTTATTGAGCAAACAAGAGGCAGAACATGGCCATCGACCCTGTAGACCTGGATGACTTCTTTATCGCCTTTTTTTCCGCCGCCATGGTGATCCTTATGGGTGCGGCTTACGCACTGTTTTTTGCCATCGGCAAACTCAAGAATCGGCCGTTGTTGATGATAATAGCCTACCTTGCCTATGGGGCCCTGGCTGTTAGTGTTTTTCTGTTATCCGACGCGCTTCATTTGCGCGATTATTGGCAAATCGTCGTCTGGTTGATGCTGGCCGGCTATCTGTTGGCACCCCATGGGATCTGGCATTTATGTTGCGGCACACATGCGGCCTCTGATGTCGATCAGCATACTGATACTGAAATTTACAGCGCAGCGAAACGCGAACTATAAACAAAGCATTGACTTCATAACATAACATCGGGGAGGGATGAGTTATGGCATCATCGTCCTGGTGGAGTAGTGAGGACCTGTGGCGAAAAGTCGCTATTTGGGTGACCGCCGTTATGTTTGTGGTACTGATTATTCTTACCTTCAATTCCATGTCGCATATCCTGGCCGGAAGTGATCGCGTACCACCCTACTCTGTCATAAATAAACGTATCTTTTATCAATTTAATGATACCCGTACCCGCATGATACCGGTAATTGGTGATAAGGAACCGTTGTTCGGCAAAATCCTCAGCGACGAAGAGGCGGAAAAGATAGTCACCAAAGGGAAACTGACCATACAGTCAAAAAACTGCATTAACTGCCATACCCTGTTGGGTAACGGCGCCTACTACGCGCCGGACCTTACCAAGGCGTGGCTGGACCCCACCTGGGCATCTGAAGACATTCGCGAACAACTGATGGTTAATTTTTTAATGGATCCGTCAACGAACGCCAGAACATACGGTTCGGGGCGCAAAATGCCAAACCTTGGCATTACCAAGGAAGAAGCCAAAAGCATTGTTGCATTTTTAAAGTGGATGAGCGCCATCAATACCAACGGTTTTCCCAATAATTTCCAAGCAATCAAACAAGGAGGAAAATCATGACGGCCGGTCAGCTCGATATGAGTAACTTAAATAGCGGACAACGGCTTGCCGTCAAGTATTTCTCGATGGCCATTATATTATTTGTTGCGCAAATATTATTTGGATTACTGGCGGGAATACAATACGTTTTTCCGTCTTTCCTTTATCAGGTTCTTGATTTCAACGTTAATCGCATGGTGCATATCAATGCCATGGTGGTATGGATGCTCTACGGATTTATCGGCGCCGTCTATTGGCTGGTGGAAGATGAATCCGGCCGCGAAGTCGTTGGAATAAAACTTGGCACTTTTGCTTTCTGGGTTTTAACCGCTGCCGTCACAGTCGTTGTGGTGGTTTACCTGGTTGTGCAGGTGGGTCCCGGCGACCGCACGACTTTATGGTTCATCAATGAAGGCCGGGAATATATCGAAGCACCCCGCTGGGCGGATATCGGTATCGTCGCTGTTATGCTGGTGTTCTTCTACAACATCTCCATGACGTTTATGAAAGGACGCTGGAGCGGTATTTCCGGCGTTTTAGTGCTCGACCTTGTGGCACTAGCGGGCATTTATTTATGCGGCATGTTTTTTACTACCAATGTCTCCATCGATCAATACTGGTGGTGGTGGGTTATTCATCTGTGGGTTGAGGCAACGTGGGAAGTCCTGGTGGGTTGTATCATGGCATGGGGATTGATGAAAACACTGGGCGCCCGCCGGAAGATTGTGACCACCTGGCTCTACATCGAAGTGGCACTGATGTTCGGGTCCGGTATTTTAGGACTGGGACACCACTATTTTTGGATCGGCACGCCGGAATATTGGTTGAGTATTGGCGGTTTCTTTTCCGCCCTGGAACCGATTCCGTTGGTCGCCATGGTGGTGCACGCCGTTTACGATTCCGGTGTACACCGTTTTAAAAGCACCAATCATCCCGCCCTGGCATGGTTAATTGCCCATGCATTCGGTAATTTTTTCGGCGCCGGTGTTTGGGGATTCATGCATACGCTGCCGCAAATTAATCTTTATACCCACGGTACGCAATGGTCAGCATCGCACGGGCACCTGGCTTTCTTTGGTGCCTACGCCACGATTAATATCGCGTTCTTTTACCTTGCGGTGCAAAAATGGCGCGGTAATGTGTGGATGTCGGCGGAAATTCCCGGCAACGGCTGGAAATGGAAATGGTCGCTGGCGCTGTTGAACTTCGGTGTTGTGGGCATGACGATCGCCATGCTGGTTGCCGGGTATGAGCAGTCCTTTGTCGAAAGGGCCACGGGCGGCTCAACCTGGCAAGCCTATTTCGAAGGGCAAATACATCCCTGGTTTGTGCAAGCTATGCAATGGCGCATTGTATTTGGCGTCATTACTCTATTAGGTCTCGTGTTGTTGGTTTGGGATCTGTTGACCGTGGGACGCAACGAGACACGTACCGCCCAGGTGCTTACGCCACCGGATGAACATGGCGGCGGCGTATCATCACCGGGGGCCGAGGCGGGCTTATCCACTGTATGATGTTCGTTTAGTCCCTGGTTTTACGCCCGGCGCTTTACGCGGTGACCGACTTCAACATTATCCGCGAGAAAAACGGGTATAACACCGGTACTACAAACAGGGTTAAAAACGTGGACGATACCAAACCGCCGACGACAACCGTGGCCAGGGGTCGTTGAACCTCCGAACCCACTCCGGTAGACAACAACATCGGGATCAATCCCAACGCCGCAATGCAGGCAGTCATCAACACAGGCCGCAACCGGGATTTTGCCCCGTCAATGATGGCACTATTCAGTGCCATGCCACCGAATACCCGGTTGTTGATGGAACTTACCATGACGACACCGTTGAGTACGGCCACACCAAACAGCGCTATAAAGCCAATGGATCCCGGGACTGAAAGATATTGGCCGGAAACAAACAAGGCCGCCACGCCGCCTATAAGCGCCAGCGGCACATTTAACATAATCAATAGTGCCTGGCCCACGGAACGGAATGCGAAATACAGCAGCAAAAAGATTAGTGCCAAAGACAACGGAACGACAATCATCAGCCGTTGCTGCGCGCGTTGCTGGTTTTTGAACTGCCCGCCGAATACGACCGAATATCCCGCGGGTAATTGAATCTCGTTGTCAATCCGTTGGCGTATTTCCTGTACAAAACCACCCATGTCCCGGTTTTGGACATTGGCCTGAATCACCACCCGGCGTTGCACGTCATCGCGGCGGATCTGCGGCGGTCCTGATTCGATTTGTACATCGGCGACTTCCCCCAATGACACCCATGCACCGCCGGGTGCTTGAATAATAAGCCGGCGGATCACTTCCACGGAATTGCGATAGGATTCTTCCAGTCGAACATAAATATTATACCGTTCATTACCCTGAATAACCTGGCCGGCGCTTGAACCGCCAACGGCGTCGGAAACCAGTGACATAATATGTGCCACCGGTATTCCATAACGCGCCAATAAATCGCGCTTTGGCCGCACTACTAATTGAGCTTCGCCGGTAATTTGCTCCATTTCCACTCCGCGCGCGCCTTGTATCGTCCTGACCAGTTGCTCGATCTGTTTGCCCTTTCGCGCCAGAATATCCAGTTGCGGCCCAAATAACTTGATGGCCAGTTGCGCTTTCACGCCTGATAATAGCTCATCGACCCGTGTCGCAATGGGCTGTGAAAAGGTAAATAGTAAACCGGGATGAATCGACATCCTGTCTTTCATTAGCGCCTGCAGGTGCTGGCGATCATCGGCAGATGTCCAGTCTTTTACAGGCTTCAATCCCGCGTAAATTTCTATGTTGGACACCGGCTCCGGATCACCTCCTAATTCAGCCCGACCGATTCGGCTGGAGGCGTAAGTAACTTCGGGAAATGTCAACAGGATACGCTCCAGCTTTTTGGCGACATTCAAAGAGGTATCCAGACTGGACGAAGGTGCCAGGGTAACACGTACATTAATAGTTCCTTCTTCCAGTTCCGGCACGAATTCTGTCCCCAAATGTGGAATAATGATCAGCGTAATGACAAACAGCACTGCGGCCGTGCCAATAATGAGCCAGCGCCGCATTAGCGCCCGCGGTAAAAGCACCTGGTACAGTTTTTCGAGTGGAACCATTATCACACTTCGGCGCTCGCGTATTCCCTGTTTGAAAAGATATGTCGCCAACGCCGGAATCACGATCAGCGCTACCGCCAGGGAGGCAACCATTGCCAGCACAATGGAAATGGCCATGGGTTGAAATAATTTTCCTTCCACGCCTTCCAGAGTGAATAAAGGCGCGAATACGATAATAATAATCATGACGGCAAAAAATACGGGGTTGCCCACTTCCCGGGCCGCTTCCTGAATACGCAGGGGGATACCGCTTTTGTCCCTCTTCACGTCGAATGGGTCTTCCCCGCCTGTTGCAACCTGTGCTTTAATTTCTTCTTCGTGCCGGGCATCAGGGTGGGAAAGATGACGAAAAATATGCTCCATCATTACCACGGAACCGTCCACCATCATCCCAATGGCGATAGCCAGACCACCCAGCGACATAAGATTAGCCGAGATACCCCAATAGGACATGGCCATTAGCGCCAGTCCCACGGAGACAGGCACGGAAATAAGCACTAGTATCGTGGCCCGTACATTCATTAAAAATAACAGCAGTACGGCGACGATAAGCACAAACGCTTCCAACAACGCCTTGCTGACTGTGTTCACGGCTTTGGTCACCAGGCTCGACTGATCGTAGAACGGCTCTATTGAAACCCCGTCGGGAAGGGCTTTTTGAATAAGCGGCAGGAGTTTTTTAACGCCATCGATGGTTGCCTTGGTATTGGCGCCCATGCGCTTTAGTACGATGCCGACCACCACTTCATTTAAGTTTTTCGGTTCTCCGTTGCGATCACGCTTGGTGATGGTAACCGCACCCTGGCGTATTTCAGGGCCAAAACTCACGTCGGCAACATCGGATACCGTAATCACGACACCGTGATCAATTTTGACCGGGATATTGCCAATATCACGCAAACCATCATTGCCGGAACGCACCCATCCGACGCCTCGAATAACCAACTGCTCCGCGCCGCGATCCAGATACCAACCGCCGGCGTTGCGATTGTTTTTCTTAATGGCATCGGCGACGTTATCGACTGATAATCGGTAAGATAACAGGCTCTGCGGATTGACATTGACCTGGTATTGGCGAACGCGGCCACCGAACGATAGTACTTTCGTGACCCCGTCGACGGGCATTAACAACAGTTTGGCAACCCAGTCATTGAGACTGCGCAGTGTCATGGTGTCGTATTTTTCCGGGTTATCAGTGCGCAGAATATATTGAAAAATCTGTCCAAGACCGGAGGTGTTCGGCCCCATTTCCGGCGTCCCAATGCCTTCGGGGATTTCCTCCCGGGCAGCCTGCAAACGTTCAAATACCAGTTGCCTGGCAAAGTAAATATCCGTGCCTTCTTTAAAGACCACCGTAATGACTGACAAACCGGTTTTAGAAATGGACCGTACCTCCTCGACATCCGGTAAGCTATACATGACCGCTTCGATGGGATACGTAATGAGTTGTTCCACTTCCCCCGCGGCCAGTCCCTGGGCCTCGGTATTGATCGTCACCTGTTTGTTGGTAACATCGGGAAAGGCATCGAGATTAAGCCGTGGTATTAAAACAGCCGCCCCTGTGACCGTGGCAACCAGTGCCAGCAACACCAGGAGCCTGTTCGAAACACCAAAATCTATTATTTTGTTTATCATTATCCAGGCTCCAGCAATACTCAGTGGTTGTGAATCGCAAAACCGCTTTTCGCCATTTCTGATTGCAGAAAGAATGCGCCTTGAGTGACAATACGCATCCCCGGCGCCAGGCCTTCAACGACTAATTGCTTGCCGCTCGTTCTTATCGGTGTAATATCCAGTGATTTGTAAGAACCCGGCTTGCTTTCAACAAATACAACCCATTCACCCGCGCTGTTTCGCAAAGCGGCTGCCTTGGGAATGGCCATTACGGGAACGCGGGAGGTTAACTGCAAACGCACGTCTACAAACTGCCCTGGATGAAGCATATGACCCGAGTCGGTTACTTCCAGTGTTACCGGCAGCGTGCGTGTTTCTTCATCCACTATGTGCTGAACCTGCAGCACCTTGCCGTCGAACCACGAATTCTGAAAACGGATTCTGGCCGGGCTTTGATTTTTGATATGTGTTGCATCTTCGGTGCGTGCCCGCGCTTCCACCCAAAAAGTGGACTCGTCGGTAATTTCATAAAGTACCCGGCCAGGTTCGACAATTTCGCCGACAACAAAATCATCCTTGATCACCGTTCCGTTCTGCGGCGCCAGCAAGGCAAACTGGCCAGTAGCACCGGCGAGATCGCCTTTACTCAGTAGCTTTGCGACTTGTTCCGGCTTCATCCCATACGCAATAACTTTGGCGCGTGACTGCTGACGGGCGATTTGCGCTTTTAAATATCGTTTTTCTGACACAACCTGGCGGCCCAGTTTTTCGACGCGCTGCCATTCCCGGTTGGCAATAATAAGTTCCCCCTGTGCTTGTGCCATCTCCACGCTAGACAAGGTTATTAACGGCTGCCCCTTTTTTACCAACTGTCCGAGACGCACAAGGCGGTTACTGACCTGTGCATTGATGCGCGGCGACACAATAGATGTGGCATAACGGTTGGTTTTTACTTCACCGGGCAACAGGATTTCCTGCTGCAATGTCTGTTGCGTCACTGTCGTTACCGATATGTCCGCCATTCGGGTTTTATCATCTGTTAGTGACAATTCATGATTCTCATGCTCCTCATGTCCGTGATCGCGCCGGTCGTGCGCATCAGCATCATTGCCGTGTTCATGGTGATTACTTGAATCGCTGCCATGTTCGTGCTCCTGCTTATCGCCATCATGATCCCTTTGATGACCTGCCGTATTCTTTTTCGCGGCTTGTTGCTCATGATCGTGCGAGAGCTGCGTTGTCGCGGTCCAGGCGGCAAGCGGACAGGCTAAAAGACAAAATACCAATGTTGTTGTATTCATTATTTTCATTTTTTTGTACCTTTGATTCCAAATTCTTTGTCCAGCTCCAGCCAGTCCAGCACGCTGCCCGTGGCGTTCAACCAGTTTATCCACGCACGCCACATATCGCCTTTTAATCGGGCGCCGGCAATCCGGGTATGAATATTTTGTTCGAGTTGCAGCAAGTAGTCGGAGGTGGATATTTCGCCGCCTCTCCACAGCTGTGCCAGTAATCCCACGTGTTCGTTTAGTTGATTTTTACCGCTGGACAACCACACCTTCCAGGTACCGGCCATGATTTCATATTGTGTTCCTGCCGCCTTAATCGCTGCAATGATGCGGCGGTGGGTGTTTTGTGCGTGCAGCTCGGCTTGCAACTGTCGCTTACGAGCTTCGGTGACGGTGTAGCCTAGATCGTTTCGCACCTGCCATGTCCGGGAAAATGTCACTCCCATCAGCACCTCGTCACCTTCCTTGCCAAAATTTAACCCAAACGCCGGATCAGCTCGGCGCTCCCGTTGGCGGGCCGACACCTGTCGTTTCGATTGCTCGACTCTTAATAACGCCATTTTTTCCGCTGGATGTTCCGAAGCGATGTTGTCCGGAATAATATCGGGACCGAGCTTTTCAGGCACCGGTATCAAAAATGCCGGACTTGGGTCGATACTTTGTCCGGTTAGTTGGTAAAACGTTTTCTTTGATTCAATGACACTGACCTGCTGGTTGGCACGTTGAATGGTCGCATTGGCTAACGACAGCTTTGCTAACAGCATTTCGCTTTTGTTGATATCTCCTGCGGCCAATCGTTGTTCCGCAAGCTCGATCACCTGCTGCAGTAACTCGATTCGTTGTTCGTGCAAGCTATTAATATGAGACGCACTGTAAAAATCGGCCATAGCGAGCAACACATCGGTGGCAACGGTCGTTACCAACTGAAACTTTCGGGCTTTGACCAGTTGCAGTGTGCTTTGCTGTTCGTGCCGGCGCGCGGAATGTTTATCGTGCCAGTCAATGGATTGCCTCACGCCCAGTTTGTAGGTTTTCTCTCCAGCATTTTCCAATTCCGCTTCCAGTTCCGGGTTATAAATCGGCAAATTTGCGCCTGTCACCCGGGCCTGAACGCCGGCTATCCGGGCGTCCGCTGCCCGCAGGCCGGGATAGGTTTGAAGCGCGAGCCTGACCGTGTTCCGTAACGTCGCCAGGGTTTCCTTTGCAGACACCGATGGATTTGCTTCTACCCGACCAGTGATTGTTAAACAAAGACAAATACCGAGCGATAGAAAAACTTTTATTGTTTTCATGTGCCGTCCTCATACACCCAGGCATACATAGCACGCACGGATGTTCCCGTGGACATGCCACATTACCAACGTGTGTACTGCGTTAACTAATTAAGGTGGTAGTGGTACGATGGAAACTACAAGATAGGTGGCCTGTATGGCGGGTTTGCTGAAATTGTAGTAAAGGGGTTATCGCGAACGGCGCTAATCTTGCTGACTGACAGGTTCGGTATAGATGGTTGCGAGGAGATAAGTGTCGTCAAATGGGCCAGTCCGTGATCGCAATGATCGCTTTGGTCGATATCATGGCTACCTTGCTGGCTGCTAAAACCAATATCACCCAGTGCGGCCTTGCTATGGTCCTCAAGCGCGCTCTCATGGGTGTCCAGGGCCCACGCCATGGGTGCGGCGAACATCAGCAACACGAGGGTGTAAACTATATAGGGTTTCTTTTTAGATCGGTTCATTTCGCTTTCATTTTGATATATCTATTATCACAAATCAACAACGAAATGGCGCAAACTAGGCAATAGACTGTGGTTTGCAAGGCAATGAATGCCGAGGTTCGCAGTGCGTTTTCACCCCTAACGAAAGAAACGGATATATGCTGAATTCACGTAATAAACCGTTATTCAGAACTGCGGAAATATTGATCGTAGACACTTTGATTGACATTGCCCAGGCCGATTTGCAAGTCATCCACAAAGTCATGAAGACGCTGCTGGGTCATTTGTTCGTAGTCTTCCTCTTCCACGGTACGCCGTAGATGCAGGCAGAGTCGCAATGGCTCATCGCTTCTCGGCAGTGTTTCCAGGCAACTGAAAACTTCACCAACACAATGATTATAGGTACGTGGAAACTGCACATCGGTAAATAAAAATTTCAGCACCAGAGAACGACGCACCGGCTGGTTTAGAGCACGTCGATACATTTGATAGGCGCTTAACGAACGCAATACACTCATCCATTGGATATTTTCAAACGGCGCCGGCGTGTCATCAAAGTCGGGCAGTAACGTTTCTGAACGCACGTCGATGATTCGAGTACTCATATCCGCCCGTTCCAGGTTTCGACCCATGCGTAAAAACTGATAACCTTCATCGTGGGTCATGGTTCCCGCCAGCAGGCCTGTAATGGTTTGGGTACCCAAAGTCAGCGACGTCAAAAAGTCATAACGCTGCCGTTGTACCAGCGCCTTATTGGCGTTTTGTTTGGCGAACTGGTAAAGCGCGTTGATTTGTTCCCAGGCTTCCCGCGGAATAAAGTCCCTGATGGTTCGTGCATTTTCGCGGGCCTGTGATAATGATTTAATAATGGAAACCGGGTTGGAGGTATCCTGCACCAGAAACTTTACAACGCTTCGTTCGTTGACCTCCTGAAACCGTTGCTCGAAAGCGTCGTTGATACCGGTAATGTCAATTAAGGCGCCCCACCCCAGGTGCATCTTTTTGGGTAAATCCAGCATGAGGTTAATATTTACGCTGATCAACCGCGCGGTGTTTTCCGCGCGTTCAATATAGCGCGCCATCCAGTAGATATTTTCAGCGACACGGGACAGCATCAGGATTCTCCCGCGTCCACGATCCAGGTATCTTTACTGCCACCGCCCTGAGACGAGTTGACCACCGTGGAACCTTTGCGCAAGGCAACCCTGGTGAGTCCGCCCTTGGTCACCTTGATTTGGTTCCCGGACAGGATAAATGGCCGCAAATCCAGGTGGCGTGGTTCCACCCGGTTACCGACCAACGTGGGTGCCGTTGACAGCGTCAGTAGCGGTTGCGCCACGTAATTACGCGGATTTTTCTTTATCAGCTTCTTGAAATCTTCGCGTTCTTTTTGGCTTGCCTGCGGGCCAATCAACATACCATAACCGCCGGACTCGTTGGCGGGTTTAACCACCAGTTTGTCGATGTTGGCCAGCACATGTTCACGTTCATCCTTGTTGACACATTTATAGGTGGGTACGTTGGGGATCAACGGATCCTGATCCAGGTAATACTTGATAATCTCCGGTACATAGGCGTAAACCACCTTGTCATCCGCCACGCCGGCACCCGGCGCATTGGCCAGCGCAACATTGCCACTCTTCCATGCGCGCATTAGTCCAGGGACGCCCAGCACAGAATCCTTGTTAAAAACTTCAGGGTCCATGAACAAATCATCGATGCGCCGGTAAATGACATCAACCCGCGACAGCCCTTCAATGGTTCGCATATAGACAACGTCATCGTCCCCCACTACCAGGTCAGAGCCTTCAACCAGTTCCACACCCATTTGTTGTGCCAAAAACGCATGCTCGAAGTACGCAGAGTTATAGATACCGGGAGTCAAAACGACGACTTCCGGATAGGCTTTGGGTTCCGGGGAAATAGATGCCAGGGTGTCATAAAGCATGGCGGGATAGTCATCCACAGGCAGGATGCTGTAATGTTCAAACAGATCCGGAAATACGCGTTTGGTAATCTCGCGGTTTTCTATCATGTAAGAGACGCCGGAGGGAACGCGTAAGTTGTCCTCAAGCACATACACTGTCCCGTCCTTGTCTCGCACCAGATCTGATCCACAAATATGCGCCCAGATACCCAACGGCGGATCCACATCAATACATTCTTTACGGAAATTAGCGGATTTCAGCAACAAATCGGCGGGTACAATTTTATCCTTGATGATGCGCTGCTGGTGATAAATGTCGTCAATGAACAGGTTCAGAGCCTGGACGCGTTGCTTCAAACCGGCTTCAATGCGCTCCCATTCCCTTCTCTCGATGATACGAGGGATAATATCGAACGGCCAGGCTCGGTCTATGGAGCCTTCATCTTCGGAATAAACGGTAAAGGTGATACCCATGGTACGAATAGCAAGGTCAGCAGCCGAGTTGAGGTCCTCTATTTCCTTATCCTTCAAACCACGCAGGTACTGGCAGATATAACCTGAGGGCGGACGCGCCCGACCGCTGGCGCGTATTAACTCATCGTGGATACCCTTGACTTTGTAACTTCCCCAGCGTATTGCCATATCGATATTTTTTCCCGGCTTGTTTTTGGACTAACTTGCGTTATAGTTTCCGATATAGTCAGGATGACTGACTGATGTTACGGTTTATGATGAATTTATGACCTGCACCATTTATGACCTTTGGTAGAATATCCGAAAGGTTTCTAAAACAGCCAATGCTGATAATTTTAACATTAATTCCCGAGGTTTATAACCGGCCATGACTTATTGTCTTGCCATCAAGGTAAACAGTGGACTGGTGTTTGCGTCCGATTCCCGCACCAACGCCGGCGTCGACTACGTAAGCACTTTTAGTAAAATGCATGTCTTTCATTGGGCCGAAGACCGATTATTTGTCCTGTTGACAGCCGGTAACCTGGCGACGTCACAAGCAGTGGTGAATGAAATCAATCGGGACCTGGAAGAAGGCAATAAAACAAGCTTAAGATCTATTGAATATCTGTTTGACGCCGCGGATTACGTGGGTAGATTAAGTGTCCGTATCCAGAAACATCACGAAGAAGGCATATCCCAATCCAATATACGCAACGACGCCAGCTTTATCGTTGGCGGGCAGATTGCCGGGAAAGATCCGGAAATTTACCTGGTTTATCCACAAGGCAATTATATAAAAGCTTCCCCGGAAACACCGTTTTTGCAAATAGGAGAAAATAAATACGGCAAACCCATACTGGATCGCATTATAACGCCGCATACTTCTCTGGCCGAAGCTGCGCGTTGCGCACTGGTGTCGCTGGACTCTACCATGCGAAGTAATGTATCAGTCGGTCCCCCGCTGGAATTGCTGGTTTATGAGGCATGCTCTCTGACCAACGGGCATCATATGACACTGGAGCTGGAATCACCACTTTATAAAAATTTACAAAAACACTGGAATGAAGGCATACACCGCGCCTTTGAGAAATTGCCCCGCTTCGACTGGGAAACTCAGACCTGAGTTGATACGCCACTAACGACCCGATGAACGAAATGCAGTTTGTTTGCCACCACCTCATTGATGACAAACGGATAGGGATCGCTGATTCCCATGCTGCGATTCAGTCCATTGAGCACCGTTGCCAGGTCCCGCCATTGCCCAAGCCCGGCGTCAAAGTCATCTAGCTCGTTAATTGTCGATCCGCTGATTGTTAGCTGCATATCGTTGGCGGTCTGTAATGTATCGAAGATATGTAAATAATGCGCCCAGGTTTCAGCCCAGTCTTCCCAGGGATGGCTGCTGGCGTATTCGGTAATGTAGTTTTGTTGCCAATTCGCTGTGCCATTGTTGTTATAGTGCAACGACATGGCTTGGACATAGTCTGTTTGTTCATTACCAAATAGCGAGCGGAATTTATCAAGCCAGGACGATCCATTGATTAGCATTTCCCAATAATAATGGCCGCTTTCATGGCGAAAATGCCCCAGCAATGTACGGTAAGGCTCATTCATTTTTTCCCGCATGGATTCGCGTTCGCTGGGGTCCGCTTCGGCTATATTAATGGTAATCAAACCTGACAAATGGCCGGTGAATATTTTTTGCTTGTTGGCCACTTCCTGCTGCCAGTTGGGCTTGGTTGGATCTTCAAGAAAACGGAATCCCAACCCTCTGTTCGGATCGTCCGCGCGGCCGATAACGGGCAGCTTTAAGCTGTATAAACTATAAAGCAGCCGCCGTTTTGCTGTCTCTACCCGCATCCAAAGTTGATGGTTTTCCGCTTTACTGAGATTGGGAATAATTTTATTCAAACGGCATGATGCGCAAAATTGTTGTTGTTCATCAGCGGGAATCATCCAGTTGCAGACACGATGGATCCGGTAGTTGGTACATTGTTTATAAGTGTTATCAGACTGGCGCGCCGACAAAGCTCGCCACTTGTCACCGTCAACGGGCTTAAGGGCACATAGCTGCAAATTTTCCGTTATGAATCCCAATTGACGGCCGCAAACAACGCAGTGGGAATTTTCAAAATGTAAGCGGTTACCGCAGGCACAGGTGAATGTTTTCATCGTTTGATAGCACGTTTGGTAACTATGTGGCGAACCTTAATTTAGTTATCAGTATAGCCACGCATGCCTGACAAGCAATGGGACAGGATCTACCTACCGGGAAACTCATGAGCTATTGTCTCGAAACAGCCGGACACTCAGCTCAACAGACTCGCCAATGGTATCTTCGGCGTTTTCACCCGCCATTTATAGCCTTAGCCGAAACCACAGTGTCACCTATTCTGATGGGTATCCACAGCGGCCCAGTCCCACTCGAGGTCTCATGACACCCCCTCTGCCCAGATGTACTACGTAAGAAAAGCATTACAACCGTACTATTTTGACTATAGATCACCCTCCTCAATTTACGCTGGTTTTTGTGATATTGAATACTAGTTATTTTCGTAAAATAATATAAGAGTTACTGATGCTGCTCGTTATGTAATTGTTACTAAAAGCTATTTTGAGGTTTTGCCCCATACCCCGGCCCCCGCCATCACGTTACAACTTTTTGATAAAAAAGCATCGATTTTTAGCAGATTTTAGTTATACAATACTACTTAGACAACATACTAAGTGGACCCTTATGCTCTGTTACGGGTAAGGGGACCACCCCTCCGCCAGGAAAACTCATTATGGCAAAGAATATTGACTTAAATACTATCGCGAAAGAATACGCCGAAGGGAGAATATCCCGAGAGGACTTCCTGTACCTGCACAAGATGTTGACAGATCAGGCGGCAAAGCAAAAAGGACAGTCACAACCGTCACGGCAACAAGCCGCACCACCGGTACTGCAGCCGGCGGCCGGCGGGGGTCAACCCGGACAACCACGCGCGAGACAACCACAGCAGCGCCGTCCTGTTACGGCATCTCAGTCACGACGCCAGGCCGGAGCCCGGCCGCAACCTCAGGCACAGGCGCAGTACAGTGTCCCCAGTCTGGCTATGCCGGGAGAACGGCGTTCGGTGCTGGGATATATCAAAGGACATCATAAAGAAGTCGTGGCGCTGTTAGGCACATTGGGCCTGTTCATTTCCATGTTTTACAACAAATTCGAAACGACAGATCCCGATGCCGACAACGCACGAGTGGTTGTTACCGGTCAGGCAAGCCAGGGGAAAACCACAAGTATCCGCACTCAGGATTTGAAACTGATCGCCCAACTTATTATGGAAGACAATACCTGGAGCAAGGAATTAATTGATGATTTCATCACGCAATGGAACCATCTCTCCGACAATGAAAAACAGCTGGTTAAAATGGAAAACTGGTATTTCGATTTTTCGTCCCTGTTGGCGCGTCAAATTAAAACAACGCGCGCTAAAGCCGGCACAGGTGATGTTTCAGCTATCTACGACCAGCAGGTGCTACTATCCCTCGCGGACACTTTGATTTTCGGTACCAACGCCAAGGCGAAGGACTTATTGGCCGAAACGGTAAAATCCACCAAATTAGCAAAAGGCAATAATCACGGTGAAACCAAAAAAGCACCAACCCAAAAGAGCGTAACGACACAGAAAGAAATACCGGCACCGCGCCCAGAACACACACAAACCGCGAAAATTTCCCAACAACCTCGCGATAACGGCGAAATTGCCAAACGCCATCGTATCTCGCGCACGGAAATAGAAGACGTGATCAACCAGTTTACGGTTGCATTCGAAGCGGGTCGCTCTCGGGATTTATCATCGTTATTCGCTGACGACGAATATTCGAGCAGCTTTGCATCGCTCGATGATATCAAGTCGCAATACCGTGACCTGTTCCGCCATTCCAAAGAACGCCATCTTGATCTGGATTCTTTTTTCTGGGAACACGATTACGGTGAAACCCGTGGTACCGCCAAATACCGTGCGAAGGTCAAAATGGCCGACAGCAACGTCACCAAAACGATCACAGCAGACCTGAATATCACGATTCGGCGACTGTTAGGTAAAAATTATATTACCAACTTTGAGCTGAATAACCGGAAGGTCGTCAGCAGCATCACCAACGAACCCCGACATAATCCAAAACCGCGCAAGTCCGTGACGGTGGCATCCTCCAAAGGTAAACCGAAATTTCCCACGCCGGCGGAACTTCAGGATCTCGTCACCCAATACGTAACCGCGTATGAAACCGGTGACGTCAACGATCTTATGCACTTGTTTGCCAATGCAACATGGACGAAAAGCCGCACCGGACTGGTGGAGATGAAACAGGATTACGACAATCTGTTTGCTTCAACTTCAGGTCGTGAGATGTTTATCAAGGACGTCAAATGGAAAGTCAAGGGGAAAAAAGCATTGGGTACAGGTGACCTGTTGCTAACCCTGCACACCAAGGACAACAAAGTAAAAACCCAGAAAGGCAAGATTCGTATTGTTGCCACCAAGGTTGGCAACCAGGTCCGTTTCTCACAAATGTTTCATATCCTTGAATAACCGTTAGCCAAAAAATTTTAAAAGCGATTTTAGGTTTTCTAAAGAATAGCAAGTATAAAGCGAACCGGGGCTTTCACGGCCAATACCCGGTTCGCTTTTTTCTATCCCCGGCGAAAAGCGCGTAACTCCATTCAATCATCTCCCTATCGTAAATTATTCATACCCGCCAAACAGCTTAACATTTGTTAAGGCCCAGGGTACTTTAGCGTAATAGATGACATTAACGTCCATTTTTATGCTATGGGACGTCAGTGATCATCATAAATAATACCGCTCGCTGCTTGCATCACCAGCCCAAATTTTCGACAAGCCATTAATCGGCTATCGACTTGCATTGATAATTTATTGTTTATTACAGCAATTTAGGTTAGTTTGGCGACAACAAACGGTATGCTGAACCTCTGTTGCTATAATTAATCGAATACAAGGTAAGCCAACAACCTTTGCAATTGAAGGAATTTCAAGAATGTACAAACGTCCTGTTTTTTATGCGCTCGGCCTGCTCGTGATTGCAACCAGCGGGTTGTTACTGGAAGCAAATTACTCCGAAGCCAATAAAGAAGGCAAGTTCTTCGGTGCCAAAACAACGGAATATCCTGACTGGTTCAAGGACAGCTTTCTAAATATTCCAGAGGATATCGAGGAGGCCAAGGAAGCCAATAAACGCGTGATGATATTCTTTCATCAGGCCGGCTGTCCTTATTGTAACGCATTAGTGGAACGCAATATGGCTCAAAAAGACATCCGGGATAAAATCAAGAAAAATTTCGACATCGTTGGCATAAACATGTGGGGCGATCGCGAAGTGACCTATATTAACGGTAAGCAATACACGGAAAAAGCGCTCGCCCTTGCGTTAAAAGTCCAGTTTACACCCACCCTGCTGTTTTATGACGAAAAAGGCAAAATAGTATTGCGCCTGAACGGCTACCGTTCACCAGCCAAGTTCAACGTGGATCTGGACTACGTTGCGTTGCACAAGGAAAACAAGGTCTCATACAGGAATTACGTCAAGGCCAATCTGCCGGATAAGAAAGCCAGCAAAAAACTGCATAACGAAGATTTCTTTGCCGGGAAACCCTATAACCTGGAGGTTACCAAAAACAACAAAACACCGATCGCCGTGTTCTTTGAGCAGAAAGACTGCCCGGATTGCGATACGCTGCATAATAAAGTGTTGCCGGACAAGACGTTGCGAAAAATTCTCAGCCATTTTAAAGTCGTACAACTGGATATGTGGTCGAAAACCCCTGTTACTACACCGGACGGCAAAAATACCACCGCGCGCGACTGGGCGGATAAACTGGAAGTAAAATTCGCGCCATCCATCGTGGTATTCAACGAGAAAGGCGAGGAAGTTATTCGTTCGGAAGCATCATTTAAAGTGTTTCATACCCAGGGCATATTGGATTACGTGTTGTCCGGCGCTTACAAGGAGCAACCCAGCTTTCAACGCTATTTAAGCGAACGCGCGGACCATATCCGTGAACAGGGCAAGGACGTGGACATCTGGCGCTACGCCGATGAGAAGCCCGGCGAACACAAATAGCGATGTAGATTTATCCTCGGCCTTGATGAGCTTAAAAGCCCCCTATCCCGGGGCTTTTTTGCGGTGACCATACACACTCGTTATGGATATTCTCGCCTCGTTCAACGCCCAAAGGGCATTATAAAGAATTAAAATACGCCAACATTTTCTTTCGAGTCGATGCATCCGGTAACTTGCCGAAGCCGGCTTGCATGTTGTCGATCATGTGGCGGGGATTGGAGGTGGCGGGAATGACGCAGGTAACCGCGGGATGGGAGGCGACGAATTTCAGGAAAAACTGCCCCCAGCTATTGCAATCAAATTCCTTTGCCCAGTCAGGTAATTTGTGGCCTTTTACTTTTCGAAACAAACTTCCGCGCTGGTAGGGCCGGTTGATCAGAACCGCCATGCCCTTTTCCCTGGCAATGGGCAGCAAGTGGCGCTCCACGTCACGGTTACCGATATTGTAACTTAACTGCACGAACTCAAAGGGTTCATTTTCCAATATCGTTTCCAGTTCGTCATGAAAACGACCGTGCGAGGTAGTGATACCGATGTAACGGACTTTTCCTGCTGATTTCCATTGCTTTAATGTTTGCAGGTGTGTCTCCCAGTCACGCAGATTATGAATCTGCATGAGATCGAACTTGTTAACTCCCCAAAGCTTCATGGAATTTTCCATTTGCGAGATACCCTCTTCCTTGCCGTCGATCCACACCTTGGTTGCTGAAAACAGAGCGTCCTTGTTGTGCACTTGCTTAAGTAAATCACCAATGACCTGCTCGGATGAGCCGTACATAGGTGATGAATCTATCAGCGCACCGCCGTTGTCAAAAAACGCTTGCAATACGTCCAGTAAGGGTTTGCGTGCTTCGGGATCATCGCCAACATCAAACGTCCGTGACGACCCCATGCCGATGACCGGCAACAACTCCCCGGTTGAGGGAATCGCTTTGCGGATGGCCGTTGTTGATTTTGCCAGTAATGGGGAACCGAAAAGCGGCGCGGCCAGCCCCGCGGCGGTAATAGCTTTAATAAATTGCCTGCGCTTTATTTTTTGGTCAAATATGCCCATGAGCAAGACCTCCGTCAATTTATCCTGTTAAGCGCTATTTGCGGTCATTACCTGCAACTAGCTGTTTGGCGATTCATCGCTGATTTTTCGTTGCCAGCGTCCCATGCGGAACGAAACCCACGCCCACAATAACGAGAGCGGAACCGCAATTAATGCAATATTGGCGATAGTCAATCCCATGGCTTTTAGGCCGGTAAAAACCCAGGAACTCACGGCGTCGCCCCCGCGGTAAACCGCGGTATCAATAAAGTTTTTGGCCTTATATTTCGATTCCCGGTCAACCACGACGTAAAGCATTTCCCGAGCGGGACGCATAATGGCGTAATTTCCCGCGCGCCGTACAATCTGCACTACAATTAACACGACCACAACCGGCGCGATTCCCAACGCCAAAAATCCCGCAGACAACAACAGCGGTATTAAGGCCAGGGTCCAGGCCAGGCCAATCAGTTGCACCAACCGACCGGTAACAAGGAGCTGGAAAACCAGGGTCAGCGTATTGACCGACAGATCAATGGTGGCGAATACTGACGTACGGGTATTGGAATCAACAAAGTTGTCTTTAATAATTTGCGCCTGTTCAAAATAAAGAAAGGTCGATAATGTCGTATATAACAGCATTAGCAGGCAAATGCCCAACAAATAGGGAGAAGCAAAAACCAGTTTTACACCGTCGATGATGCTGCCACCCAGGGCTTTTTCTTTGCCCGGTTCATCACCGGTCGTTTGCCCGGCCGGGGTATCGTGATTTTCACGTTCATGCCAATGGATGATGCGTTTCATGCAAACCACGGCAACAAATAAAAACAAGGCCGACAGCAACAACAGAGTGGTCTTACCCACCGGAACTGCCAACATTGTGGTCAGAGCCGGTCCGCTAATGGCGCCTACCGTTCCACCGGCGGCAATAAATCCGAACAAACGTTTACTTTGTTCATTGCTAAACACATCAACCATCACACTCCAGAACACCGATACCACGAACAGGTTAAATACACTAACCCAGACAAAAAACACCCGCGCAATATATACCGGCTCCAGACCGAAGCGGAAACCAAGGTAGAAAATCAGCAGGTTGGCTATAAAAAAATAATAAGCGACTGGTAAAAACGTTTTGCGTGGATAGCGAGAACTGATCCAACCGAACAACGGCACAATCGCCAGCATCGCGAAAAAGGTGGCGGTAAACAACCATTGTAGGTTGTCGACACCGCCCTGTACCCCCATTTCATCGCGAATGGGACGGATAATGTAGTAACTGCAAAGCAGGGAGAAAAAATAAAGGAATGACCAGAGAACCGCTGCCCGTTCCTCAAGGCTGATATTGGCAATTTTTGCCAGAATGTGCCGCCTGACAATATGCATCCACCACCACTAGCATTGTTTAAGCGTAGCTGTCCCTGTTACCGTCCGGTTTATTCAGGCAGAGAAAGCGGTTTACGACACCGCTATCGCCGGTACTCACTACCGTTGAATATTTCACCAGTGGCCGAACAGCGTTTACTCCACGATGTTCAATAACACGTTGTTGGCTCTTTCAGTGACGGTATCTGGTTGGATATCAAATTATCAAGCGCCACGCCCTGACAAAGATCATGACTCTATCATAAACCGGCAGCACCAATTACACCAATCGGCACACAGCATCTATATCGGGGTTTGGGCAAAGGATCAATCATCCTTGGTTAACACTTTAAAAACCGTCAGCACCACGGCAAAGACCACGATCCAGATCACGATACCGGTGATCCAATGGCCGAATCCCCAGTGCCATCCGCCCATAGCATGCATGAGTCGTCCTCCTTGTACTTCCATATTATCCCGTGCGACAGATGGATCACTTAATGGTTCATGTGTTGCCCATGATCCATCTCCGGATCTTCTGCGCGAATACCTTGCGACCAGCCGGCCGGTTTACCCCCACATTTTGTCCAGGTATCGTTGTCCAACATGATCAGTCCACGGCTGCCTAAAGCACATTTGACTTCCAACGGCTGGTTGAGTGCAGTGTTTTGCATAAAATAACTGCCATCAAAGCCGGCCTCGCGGCTTTTACCACTGGGTGGCAATGCATCCAGTCGCTGTAATGGCGTACTTGCTGTTGAATGATCGTGCATGCTGGATGTGCGTTGATCACTATGATGCATAGTGTCCATCTCCCGTTGTTCAGGTTTTGTCTTATTATGATGCCCGGATTGCAATTGATGCTCTGACATGGACGGTTCATGGGTCATATGTTGAGCGTTGTCGTGGGACATCGTGGAATGGTCCATTTCCTGGACAAAAGCGGTGGCCGGCAACAGTGTTGCCAATACCACTAACAAAGCACTATAGGTCATGTTATTCATCTCATTGCTCCATTATTGAATATAACTGTGTTCGAGATTTAAGATTGAGTCCCGTTCACCGATGTTGTCGTTGAACATCGTTTCCAGACTAAAGGCGATCCCCAGGTAAACAGAGGTGTCACTGCCGTCAACCAGGCCGGCGCCATAGTCGGTAAATTTCACTTGTCCAATTAGATCGATTCCCTGGCCAATGCGGTAAACGGCGCTGGGAGCAACACTCCATTGTGTGGCGTTGTCAAAATCGGCGTAGTCCTTCCAGGCGACCGTCACTGCGCCTTGATAGCGGGTCAACAAATGGGGCCGTCCCGTGTACCGTAAACTGGCGACAAACGCATTGGATTTCGCACGCGCCCTTTCCGCCACCGAAGCAAGTCCACCAACATTGTCAATGCCGTTGTTGGCTATGGCCTGCAATGCCAGTGACCAGTTCTTGCCGGGATCATCATTCAGGTTAAATTCAACGCCGGCTATCACCGCTGTCATCCATTCGGTGTCGCCGGCGGTTTCCACTTGCTGGCGATCAAGCCAGACACCGGCGTGGCGGAGTTTTTCCACGTAGACCAAATCCTCCGGCTGCTCATAGGTGTAACCCAGCCCATAACTGTCGATGCCGGACGGCGCGTCAGCAAATACTGTTTCTTCACCGTTGCGCCGGGTTCCCGCCCATAATCCAAGGGACTGTATTTTTTTATCAAAAACCCAGTCAAACGCGATATGCTTGCCATAAATCTGGTCGAACTCATCGTTGGAACTACCATTGCCCACATGGGTATACGCCAATAAGTCGTCATCTCGGATCAACGGGAATTCAATGATTGAGTTGCGTAACCGGTTGCGGCCAATCTCGGCCCGATAATTCCGGTTCCAGTAAAACGCATGCAATTGATTAAAAGTGATGCTCGCCTCGTTTTCAGACAAACCGACAACGGCGCCCGCGACGCCATTGGAAAACAGCCGTTTATCAAAACGCGTTAATAGACTGGAATCGGAAAGATTGATTTCATCTTCCGCCTCCGGATCGGAATCCAGATTCACCGCGTCCAGGGTGGCAATTACCCGTCCGCCCAGCGTCATGCGCGGCACCACTTCCCGGTCAACTTCCAGTGCCTGAATTTCAGCGGCGCCCAAAACAGCGGCCAACGATACTACCATTAACAAGTATTTATTCGTCTTCATTTGTTAAACCTCCCTTATTGATCCACAGACACTGACGGTACGTACGTTGGCTCAAAATCTTCATAGGCCAACACCGTCAGCATGCCGCCCGGATAGATACCGTTGTTGCGGGTTTGGGTGGTGTTGTGGTCGTGGAAGGTCCAGAAACCGGGATTATCACCGTGCACCACGATGTCATAGGTGCCACCCGGTTCCACATGTATCGTATTGAGTCGCCGGTGTTCCGCCAGTTCGTTGCCGTCTTGCGCAACCCAGTAGAAATCATGGCCGTGCAAATGCATGTGGTGGGAAAGGCCACTGGCATTGATCAATCGGATCCTGATCCACTCGCCCTGCTTGATACCAATACGTTTAGTGGCCGGGTAGGATTTACCGTTAATGGCAAAAAAATTGGGCTTGACCTCTACCCCGCTGCTACGGCTTTGCAGGTAAGGCGCAATATACTCACCTGACTCAACCGCTTGCTTGAATTCCTGATAGTTCTTGAAAAATCCATGGGTCTTGTAGTCTAGTTTCCCTTGCGCCATCAGACGATTCACCTGCTTCATCCCTTCCAGCAACCCGTTCATTTCCTCCCGGATAAAATCGATATCCCAGGCCTCCAGCATCATTACGTACTCGCGAGTATAGGGATACTTTTGTTGAATGGGATCGTTATTAGGGTGAATGATAAACGCGCCATGCATGGCCGATGTGGCGTGCAATGGCGTACTCCAGTGACAGTGGTACCAGCGGGTGCCGGAGGGTTTGGCCTGAAAACGGTATACAAATGTGTCGCCTGGATGAACCGGGTCCTGGGTTACCATGGGGACGCCATCCATCGTATACGGCAATACCACGCCGTGCCAGTGAATGGTGTGCATTTCCTCGGTGCGGTTGGTGAAGTTGACCTGTACCCAGTCACCTTCATTAACATGAAACTCCGGGCCGGGAACCTGGCCGTTAAAGCCAAATAAATGGGTTTTAATACCGGGCAGGATTTCATGCTCGACAATGCGCACGTCAATATCAAATACTTTGTATTGAACCTCATCCGGTGACGGTGAACCAGGTGGTTCGATAATCTGTCCCGGTTTCATGGAATGCCCTTCCATGAACATCATGGAACTGTAGCCGTCCATTTGGTGCCCCATATGTGCGCCACTCCCTGCGCCCTGATGCGTGGACTGATGTGGCATCGGCGAGGCGGCATTGGCGGCCAGGCTGGTGCCGGCAATCGCCGTGCCGCCGGTCATTACGGCGGCCCTGCGCAGAAAATCCCGCCGACTTATACCCGCTATTAAAGGCGCGGTCGGGTGACCGCTGCTTTGTTCATGGTCGTGGGGACCAGCATTTTGTTCTGGTTTTTGATGTTTACTCATATTACGCTCCTGAAAACTATAGAACGGCAGCACGCAACATCAGCGTGCCGTTTTAAATCAAATCAAAGGAAAAGGTTTCAGGAACGAATGGGGGGACGTAAAAGAAGCCTAACACCTAGAAAGGGAATTAGTTCGGATGGCAGAATATCAATATTATTGGCGAACGGGATGAAGCGCCAGTTAACAGTATTGATCAGATTAACGCAGTGACTGCAAATTTCGCAGTGCTTACAGATAACCTCGCCGGTTTCACAAGGACTGCCGTCAACTACAACCGCAGTATGAGGGGTTGTAGTGTTACTGTGTTGAATGGATACAGTTTGATTTACCGCGCCGGCACTGTCGTGATTGTGCTGCCATTCACCGTACCCGGATTCCATATTACCCATGGGATGCCCCATAGACATGACGCCGAATGACTGGGCTGGAATAAGCAAAATACTCAACGCCAGTATATAAATCAGTAGGTTTTTACTCGCACACAACACGAACGTCAAAATCCACTATTCAATAAATGTACTGTTAATGTTTAATCCAGTTACCCTGGACCCGGGCGGTTCGCACCGACCTGCGAACACAAAGATTGTGACCTCATTCGGCCGATCAGGTTCATCGAACGATTAACGTCGATAACTCTATGAATTATAGGGAATAATTTATCATATTCCGGTCTTAGGTCCGTCAATCGAACTTAAACAATACCGCATACTTTTGGATCTTCAAGACTATCGGACCGAGCCCGTCGAAGTTTAATTCCACTGCTCGTTAATATCATTTTGAGTCAGTGGCCCAAGACGCATTTTTATATACTATATCAGTTTATTATTTCTAAAAATGTTATATTTTATGTAATCTACTTTTATTTTCTGTAATATCGATGCAACCAGACGCTGGCCGCCGATTTGGCTCGCGACACACTTTCCGGGGCCATTTTGCGGCGAAGTATCTGTAAATGCCACGATACGTTTTTCAGTCCTTCTTCTTCGGCGACCGTAAACCACATAAACGCTTTTTCCAGATCCGGCTTCGGTTGATCGCAGGTTTCATGAAGCATCGCCAGGCGATACACCGCGCGCATATCGCCTTGTTTCGCCGCCGACCGGTAATATTGAATCGCTATTTTATGGTTGCGCTCTACAGATTTCCCCTCGTCATACAGTACGCCGAGGTTTAATTGGGCGAAGGAATAATCCCTCGACGCGGCCCTGCGCCACCACTTAATGGCCTCTCGCATGCTTGGCATCACGCCCCGCCCTTTTTGATACATCACCCCGAGATTGAACTGCGCGGGGGCAAAGCCTTTGTTAGCGGCCGCGCGATAATAATTAACAGCTTTACGCAAGGACGCCATGTCCTGGTGGCCGAAGGCGTATAAATCCCCTAATCGTGCCATCGCGTTAACATGTCCCTGTTCCGCCGCCCGTTCCCACAGCCGTAGGCCTTTGCCTGCGTCCTTGTTGACGCCCAGCCCGGCCCGATACAACATTCCCAGTTCGAACAGGGCGTCCGCGAGGTTTTGCGCGGCAGACTTTTTCAGCCAGTAAGCCGCCTGCTGATAATCCCGTTTCACCTCCTCACCCACCGCGTACATCGTTCCTAACAGGAACTGGGCACGTGCATCACCTTGCCGGGCCTGTTGCTTTACCGATGAAGGCGACAACGCCGACAGCGCCCCGGAATATTGTTGTGTAATGGCATCCAGAGGTTTTGGATTAGCGATTACCGTTTCAACAGGCACCAACAGGCCCATTATCGTCACCGCTATCGCGTACAATACACTCCCTGCAATTTTTCTATGTCTAAATGTGCCACCTGACAGACAATGGGCAACCATTTGGTATTCCATAATACCCCCTCATTCTGATACTCGATCTACAGCAAAACTATCATTAGCGACTTATTACAGTCGTTAATTCACGAATATAATGACCAGCGTTCAGCCGGTAATAGGCGGAGGGTTCTGGGGAAAGGACAGAAAATCGGGTTTAAGGGTAGTCAGTACCGGGATGACGAAAGCGCTTCTAACATCTGAAACCAAATAACGGTAATGTCCAAAAGCAGCGTTAACCATGCCGTATTGACAACAATGGTGATCACATTGACATGAAGATGCCGCTAGCTTACCAACATTGCCCGAATTCAACACTGATCCGGTGGATGCTTGTGAATGGCAGTGTCGCGCATTCGCGGGGCTCGCATCCGGTTGCACGATCACCGGCACCGAAGCCACGGTTTGTTGAGTTCGGAATCGCTTAACCTTGTCGCCTGTACCTGAACGACTATTATTGGCACAAGTTATTAACTGGGTGAAGGGCAATAGCATCAACGTTGTCGCGATTAACACAACTACAAGGCGTTTATACTTAAAATGATGCGTTGTCATCTTTAAATGAAGATAGGATGACTACCGCTTGTTAGGTAGTTTAATATTTTTGCCATCGTATTTGTTGTTGACCGTGTTTGCTATTAAATCGTGTGTACGCCATTGCGAATGCCATAACAACTTCGACGGCACGCGCCAGCACAAAATCGCATTCTAATACGTGGAACAATCTGGTTCCACAATTAGTGACATATCCTGTGGATAACTCTGTTAGTAATATGGCACTATTGTTACATACAGGCTGATAATACACTTCTTTTATTAAATTGTATGTTATTTATACACCCTCTACGCTGTGGTGTGTCGACTTTCAGTTCGCGGATCGTTAACTGAGTAATAAGAATATTGTTGCCCTACAACGCCGCGATGAACTTGGTTTGCAGGTACCACGAAATGAATATGTTACGTAACCGTAACTTTTCTGTTATCAGTTTACTAAATATTATTATTATAAAATATTGCTTAATGTATTAGCCGTTTTTAATATTTTTTATAAATCAGCTGATTATCTTTTTCTTAATCCATTACCGCTACATATTTGCTGTGTTATCGAGCAATCTAAGCTATTTTTCCTTTGTTACCAAACTTTGACAATACATAAAATCGGACTACTATTTGTTTGGTTTACAGGAACAGTTATAAATAACAAATACGGTGGGGGAAATTTTCTTTTTTATCAACGATCGTATTTGACTTCCGCATTTCGCTCCAGACACACTAGTACGCATCGCAGGTAACTGTGTGGCGAAATGCTCTTGGGGTTCCTTGCCGGCTCAGAGCAAGGAATACAGGTGTGACTATACAACCACTAATTCTAAATCCAGGATCGTAGGCATCGAACGATGCACGTTCATCGTAACATCCTATAGATTTGAATATTTAACCGTATAGATAATGCCAATGCGGCGCTGTAACCTAAAGTCATAGGCGTGTTGCCACGATAACCGCCTACCTATGACCGTACGCCGCATTAAGTTCCGGCACAACTGTTTTTGTAACTTATAAAAAAGATCCGCAACACTGTTGCAGTTACCGCCTGCTCGACAATATGCCGGAAAGTTATTACCGGGTTTTGTCTGTGCCAAAGGCTAGCTGTTAGCGGTGATAACTATAGGTTGGTAAAACAGACTTTAATGCTGGATGAATAAAAAAAGATTCATAGTCGGGGTGGTGTCTGTTACGCTCGTTACAGTGAGCGCGCTGTACTTCCTGCTGTATACAGCAACCGGTCTTAGCTGGTTCATCAATCAAACGATTGCCGGCAATCATGGCCACGTTGATATTCAAAAAGTCCATCATACGCTAGCGGGCAACTGCGAAATAACCGGTTTGCACTTCAGCACGTCGCGAATCACAGTCAACTTCAACGCAATCGAGCTTAACTGGAATCCATTAGCGATTTTCGATGACCAGTTACAGGTCCACTCAATCAACGCCAGGGGGGTAACGATACATGTTACCGACAACGATACTGGTACCAGCCTTAACAGCCTGGCAATAACCCGTTACCCTATCATTGCCAGTCTCGATAAAGGCTTGTTGGAAAACATCACCATTACAGGTCCGCATAAACAGTCCTATCGCTTTAAATCGGTAAAATTCAACCAGTTTTATTTTGACAAAACATTTTTCTTTGACAAGATGGTCGCACGGGATACTGGCGGCAATACCGTGGAAATTTCTGGGCAGGCGGGGTTACGTGCCACGGATATTATCAACCTATCTACCCAGGTCTCCCTGCGTCTTCCCGGAGGGAAAACCAACCTTAGAGGTTATGGCACCCTGGTGGGCAGCACCACCCAGCTACGCTTTTTGCAACAGGTAACCTCGCCCTATGATGTGAAACTGGAAGGCAGGGTGAAAGACCTTTTTACGAAAGCCTACTGGCACTTCAATGCCGATATTCACAACATGACGAGCACGTCATTGGAGCCGAATTGGCCAATAAAATCAATCCGCGGCAACCTGGCAGGTGAAGGCAGTTCCGCCCAACTGGAACTGGAAGGTAACGTTATACTGCAGGATGCTCTCGGCCGCGGCTGGACATCCACCGTTAATGCCAAATGGGATTCACCGCGGGCCACGTTTAAAATTGCGGCGAAACAACCAAACGCTTCACCAAAAGTCGATTTTAATGTAAACGGCCAATGGGATTATGCCGTGGGAGAGGAATTTTTACGAACGATGTCACTTAGCGGACAATGGCACAATGTTAAGTGGTCGAATGACAAGGAATCATCTATTGCATCGCGCAGTGGCCGCTTCGATTTTGATGGATCACTGTTACGCACTAAGATTGATGCCGACCATATTGAGATCAATTCTACAGGAATGAAGATCAAGACGCTGGCTATCAACACAAAAGCGCAAACACAAAATGGCGTAGACGGCCTTGTTATTAAAGGCGATGCAAAAACCGACCAGGGCAGCCTCACCGTATCGGGAAACCTGTCCCGGTCAGGCTCGAGTTATCTTTTAAAACAATTATCGGTGACCGGCAACCATTTTGTACTAATGAGCAATCCCCGGGCACATATCATTGTCTCCCCGAATATTACCTTGACCAGGGATAAATCCGCGCTGCGCTCGACAGGCGCCGTCGCAATTCCTACGGCTAATATCCAATTGCAGGGTCTGCGGGAAAGCTACGGCCAACTGGCAATGCTGCTGGATCTTGATCATTCGGACGGTTACGGCAAACCGCGTAACATGGTTGACAATATCAACCTGCACTTTGGCAAATCCGTGTGGGTCCATGGCTACGGACTCAACGCTCAAGTGACAGGTGACCTGGCAGTGGTAAATGTAACGAACCGTGCAATGCTGGCAAACGGTGAATTGACTGTACTGTATGGCAACTATAAGCAGGACAGTCAGCAATATAGTGTTACTGATGGTATCCTGAAATTTAACAAAGATTCTTTAGACAACCCGGAACTGTTTTTAAATATCGCAGGCGCAAATTTGTCCAATGGCAAACCCGGCATATTGAAAGGCCAGTTACAAACCCTGTTCCGAAAGCAAAACAACGGAAAACTGGCGTTAATCCCCTAACGGCGTCCAAGGATCCGTGAACGTCGCCTGCCTGATATTTTTATCTCGCTCTGTATTACTCCACCACGGTGTGATTACAACATCGTGGCTTCAAACCTTATTTGATCAAACCAAAATACCCTCGATCGGTTGGTCCACCTGCGTGGCAATTACCACGAAACGCAACGGACCACCCGTGGTTATGCTGTCAAAGGGAAAACAGGTCACCAGTGTAATCATAGGTTGCTCATAATCGGTAACGATCCTGGCACTGCGGGCGTCGATAATGTGAGTGTTATTGACGACAAACCGTTTTTTCTCACCCCGTTGATTTTCGATAAACAGTTCATCCCCGATACGCAACCTTTTTAAAAAATGAAAGTGCGTATCGCGATGAGCGCTGATCACACTGTTGCCGGTTTCACCAGGTCGGACCGTTCCCAGCCGGTAACCCGGACCGAATGCCAGGGTCCGCCCCGTGTCACCCGCCAGCACGATCAAGTCCACGTTCATCGATGGTACCCGCAGGCGCGCCACGGGCCAGGTATCAGCCCACGGCCAGGGTTTGACCGGCCGCCCGGTTTGTCGGGATTTCTCCCAGGCACTTAGCATGAGATACTGCGCCAGTTGCGCTTTGGCGTATATATACACGCCCTGCCCGACCTGCCATCCACCCACCACGAGCGTGAGTGCGAGCAACATATAATAGAGGCGTGACTTTTTCACAGCCACGCCTCCCCTCGATTCAAACGCCACACCGCCAGCAAGGAGAACGTCAGTAGCAATAACCCAATGAGTATTCTCAGTTGGGCATCAGTCGCGGTGCGGGCGAATGAACCGATAACCTGTCCCATGGTGGAACCATGGGGAAGCTGGTTGGGGACGGCGCGCTTGTCCAGCGGGTCCCATTGCGGCCGCGACGGCGTTTTGTCCACGGCCACCATGCTGGTG
>JASFOJ010000023.1:0-42051 GCA_050116575.1 Gammaproteobacteria bacterium
GTATGGTAAAGACATTGATATTGCGTTGCGCGATGCCAGTACCCGCCTGGACCGGGCCAAACGTTTTCTGCCCGACACCATCGATCCCCCGGTGATATATAAGCGCGACCCATCGCAGATTCCGGTGCTGGAGTTTGTGGTGACATCGCAATTGCGGGACGCCGTGGAACTGCGTACCTGGACCGACGACGTGCTGCGCAAATGGTTTCTCAATTTACCCGGTGTTGCTGCGGCGGAAGTGGGTGGTGGCATGGTGCGCGAAATCCATGTACTGGCGGACCAGTACCGCCTGGCCGGCGTCGGCCTGACCATGAGCGATCTTATCAATGCCTTGCAGCGCGGTAACCGGGAAGATCCCGCCGGCCGGTTGCAGATGTCACGGCAACAATTGTCGGGCCGTATCAGTGGCCGGTTTACCAGTGTGGAACAAATCAAACATCTGCCGTTGCGGTTGGGTAATGGTAAAACCATTTACCTCAATGAAGTAGCCGATGTCATTGATACCCATGAAGACGAGCGCATCCGGGTCCGGGCCAACGGGGTAACCGGCGTTAAAATGTCGATCCAGAAACAACCATCGGCCAACACTGTCTCGGTGGTGGACGTGGTGAACCAGCGGCTGGATTATCTGCGCGCTCAAAAACTGCTGCCCGATGACATCGAGCTGGTGCCGGTGTCCGACCAGTCCGTTTACATTCGCCAGTCATTGAAGAACTCCACGCTGGCGGCGTTAAGCGGCGCGCTGCTGGCGATGGCGGTGGTTTATATATTTCTGGGCAACCTGCGACGTACGTTGATTATCGGCAGCGCTATTCCCATTGCCGTGATGGTTACCTTTGTGTTGATGGGGCTTGGCGGACTGACCCTTAATGTGATGACGCTGGGCGGGCTGGCGCTGGGCGTGGGTATGCTGGTGGATAACACGATCGTCATGCTGGAAAATATTTACCGGCATCAGCGTGAAGACAATGAACCTTCTGAGGTGGCGGCGGTGACCGCCGCTACCGAAGTCAACAGCGCCATCGTGGCGTCCACGTCGACCAATTTGTCGGCGGTATTGCCCTTCCTGTTTATCGGCGGCTTAACCGGGCTGCTGTTCAGCGAGTTGATTATTACCATTTCCGCGGCCATTGTGGCGTCCATGATCATTGCGTTGACCCTGGTGCCGGCGCTGGCGGCCAAAGTGACTACCACGCGGGAAAGCCGTATGCGTAAAATGATCGATGGCGCCATGCAGTCGTTGCAAAACCGATATGCCGCTGTGGTGGCATGGGTGTTACGTTATCCCTGGGTATTGCCGGTGGTATTTATTGGCGGGTTGTTTTACGCCATACCCACTTTATTTCACGGCAAGGAAATCTTTTTACCCAAAATGGACGATGGCCGCATTACGGTTCGCATGAAAGCCGATCCGGGGGTCACGCTCGATGAAATGGACAGCCGGGCCAGAATCGTCGAAGCATTGTTTATGGCGCAACCCGAAACCGATACGGTGTACACCCTGGCCGGCGGGCATATTTTTGGGCGCACTGAACGAGAAACTCCCAACAGCACCACCATGGTGGTTCAACTGGTGCCATTGGCGCAACGGAGTATCAGCAGCAATGAATGGATCAGTAAAATGAATAAACAAATCGCCGCCAAACAACTGGCTGGCTTGAAGGTGCGAATGTATCAACGGGGTATACGCGGAGTCCGCACCAGCCGGGGCGAGGAAGAAATCAGTTTGCGCATCCAGGGACCGGAAATGGATACGCTGGACGCTCTGGCGGGGCGGCTGGTCAACAAACTGCAAATTGTTAACGGTTTACGCAATCTGGAACATTCGCTGGAAGAGGAAAATTTTGAATTGTCCATCGAAATAGACCGTGAGCGGGCCAGCGCACTGGGTTACGACGTGGAAGACATTACCGATGCCATGCAGATTGCACTGGAAGGTAAAGTGGTGACTGATTTTATTGACGGCGACCGTTCTTTCGACGTACGCCTGCGCTTGCCGCAAAACGAAGCGGCCAATCCCCAGGACCTGGAGTCGGTGTTGTTGTTTGCCGGCACGGCGGACCGACCGCCGGTGTATTTAGGCAACGTCGCTAAAATCCGGCTGGTTAAATCCCCGGCCAGCATTATTCGGGACAACCAGATGCGTATCGTGGAAGTGAGCGCATCATTATCGGACGACGCAACCCTGGGTGGCGTGCTCCAGCAAATCGACAAAGTGTTAAAGGATTTTCCGTTGCCCGCCGGTTATTCGATCTATGATGCCGGCTCCCGCGAAGCGTTACAGGAAGGCCGGCAACTGACAGCCATTTTGCTGGTACTGGCGCTGTTTTTGGTTTTTGTGGTGATGGCGGTGCAGTACGAATCATTGCGCAATCCGCTGGTCATTATGCTGAGCGTACCGTTTGCCGCCATTGGCGTTGCCCTGGGAATTGACCTTATTGACCTGAACATGTCGATGCCCGTCAAGCTGGGCATGATAATGCTGGCGGGCATTGTAGTAAATAACGCCATTGTATTGGTGGAATATATTGAGATCGTGCGTGAGCGCGGCGTTGCCAAGTACGATGCCATCATCGAAGCGGCGCGGTTACGGTTACGTCCCATATTGATGACCACACTAACTACAGTGGTTGGTATGCTGCCGCTGGCATTGGGTCTGGGTGAAGGCGCGGAAATGCTGCAGCCCCTGGCGGTAACCATCGTGGCCGGGTTATCATTTTCCATGGTTGTCAGCCTGTTGCTCGTGCCGGCGATTTATACTCTGCTACACTATAAAGATAAAGATCAGGCAGCCGTGGTGCAAACCCAGGCTGCCGGTTAACTTTGTATCGTGTTGGTGTTAATAATATATGAATGAATAATCAATAATAAGGAACCGCCGGAGATGACGAAACCAGCCAGAACGTTTAGTGCCGCTGTTATTGTTGCCGTTACCACCTTAGTTATTGTTTCGGGTTGCGCCAGCCATGAGACCGTTGAAATCGGCGATCCCACTGTTACCAGCCCGGAAGAAAGTATCCACTACAACACAGTTTATGACGCTTTCTCGGAGCACGATACCGACGGCGACGGCTTTCTCGATGAACATGAGTTTACTCAGTTGCAGACCGATCCCAAAATCGTCGCCATGCGCCGCAGCATTCCGGAACTCGTCAATGAAGGCCCCATGCTGTTTGCCGAAGTAGATGAAAACGGTGACGGCAGGATTTCCGTGAACGAACTCACCGTCATCGCCCAACCTTTGATACGGCCAAAACGTTAGGGATAATCGCCATAGGCCGGATTTGGTCGTATGTATTTGAAAGATTTACAGTCATAAATCTTTCATTAATATGGCGTATGATATCCGCTCCCCGTTACTGCATGAATGGAAAGCGATAATTCATTGTCAATACGTAAAATGCACGTTTTCCTGTTAACCCTCAAACACACGGTAAAAAGCGCGTAACATACCTGTTTGCTGGATAACCTGCGCCTTTACGGGGAGTTTTTTGCAATAACGCAGCGGAGAACACTATATATCATGGCCGTTAAACCCAACTTGTTGTTTTTGTGCACCGGCAATTCCTGCCGCAGCCAGATGGCCGAGGGCTGGGGCAAACAGTTACAATCAGACCGTTTTAATATTTACTCTGCCGGCATCGAGAAACACGGACTCAATCCCAAAGCAGTCAAGGTCATGGCGGAGCAGGGCGTAGACATTTCCTCCCACTACAGTAAGACACTGGATGACTTAAAGGATATTCCGTTTGATATCGTGATCACGGTTTGCGGGCACGCCGATGAAACCTGCCCGGTATTTCCCGGTGACGTAAAAAAAATACACCATGGATTTGATGATCCGCCCAAGCTGGCAGTGACAGCGGTCAGCGAAGAAGAAGCCCTGTCCCATTACCGCCGGGTTTGCCTGGAAATCAAATCTTTTGTGGAGAACCTGGATGCTTATCTAACCCCCGTTCTTGCATAATAGCAAGCGCGGGTTCAGTCTGGATGTATAAAATTGTGCATCTTGACGCTAATCCTCAAACCCACGGCGCGAATTCAAGTAACAAAAGCGTAGAATATCTGTTTTACCGGTTTTACTGCGCCTTTATGGGGTGTATTAGGTAATAACGGGGTAAACTGATCAATGACAGATGCAAAGTTGTTAGCGCGCTATTTGCTGGCGGAATGCCTGGGAACGTTCATGCTGGTTTTCGCCGGAACGGGTGCCATTATTGTTAACGATGTCACCAGCGGTGTGATCGGCCATCTGGGTGTGGCGCTGGTATTCGGGCTGGTGGTGTTAACCATTATTTACAGTTACGGCGAGACCTCGGGTGCCCACGTGAATCCGGCAGTCACCTTGGCGTTCTGGTTTGCCAGACGTTTACCCGGGCGCTGGGTGGCGCCCTATATCATCAGCCAGTGCCTGGGGGCGGTTTTGGCCTCGGCGCTGCTTTATGGTTTTTTTCCGGCCCATGAAACGTTGGGGGTTACCATGCCGTCCATTAAATGGTGGCAGGCCTTTGTGTTTGAATTCCTGTTAACCTGGTGGTTAATGACGGTCATCCTGGGAGTTTCCGAAGGTGCCCGCGAAAAAGGGGTGGTCGCTGGTATTGTTGTCGCCAGCGCGGTTGCCCTGGAAGCGGCGTTTGCCGGACCGGTGACCGGGGCATCCATGAATCCCGCCCGCTCCCTGGGGCCGGCCGTAGTATCGGGGCGCGTGAGTGACCTGTGGATCTATTTGCTGGCGACACCGTTGGGCGCCATGTTCGCCGTGGTTTTGTGCCGAGTCACCAAAGGTCCTGCATGTTGCAGCGATGACCTTGTGTAGGAAGATTAGCGTATCACTGGATGCCTGCCAGCTATTAGCGCCGCACGTTGACTATTCTGCGCACCCGCGCAGTTACTGTCGTCTCGTTCTTTATTATACACGCTAAACCTTGTGTGCCTTCGCAGCCAATTTGCTATGCTGCATTACCCTTATGGTAACGTTTCCCGTTTGGCCGGAGTGAAATATGGAGTGGAAAATATTTTTGACGGTATTTGCAACGATCTTTGTGGCGGAACTGGGCGATAAAACCCAATTGGCGACACTGTTGTTTGCAGCCGACCAGGATGTCAATAAAGTCACTGTATTTATCGCCGCATCAGCGGCGCTGGTATTAACGTCCGCGCTGGGGGTGTTGGCCGGCGGCGTTGTTTCGCATTACATCAGTGAAAAGTATCTGAATTATTTTGCCGGGACGGGGTTTGTGGTGATTGGTCTTTATACCTTGATAAAAGGATAAGCCGCTGTTTTAGTCTGGCCGCGGAAAGTCAATTGCTTAAAGGATTGCAATGAATGCCGTATTGATGGCGATTCATCACGGTTCCAGCGACACCGGTTGTTTGCGCAGTTTGTCGCTTGGTGCCTTTTTCTTTTTTTCCTGTTCCTTGCTTTTGGGCTCCGCCAGCCATTCAAAGGCCGGCAGTGAAGTCAGCTTTTTACCGTAATACAGGTTCATCATCAGGGCCGCGGCGACAGTCAGCAAATGGATTTCGGGAAACCGCAGTGTCCATTGTGCCAGGAAGTCGATCCGGAACAACAAATAGCACAAAAAACTCACCACGCAGGTCCACCACAGTCGCAGCATGGAAATCTTCAAGCCGGACTCTTCGGCGGTACGGTAGATGTGGTCGATGAGGCCGGTCAGGATAATAATAGGTAATAAGACCACCTGCGGGCCGGGCGATAATTCCAGGTACTCCATGGCGGAAACGGCAAAGCCCATACTCAATGCCACCAGTGTAAAGATCACCGTTAACCGCGGCACGCGGCTCATGTGATGCCCCACCAAGGCGCGTCCCGATACCGCGAATGCCAATACGCTCAGTAAAATAAAAATGATGGTGATCCACTCGGCGTGGATCACGGCCAGCGCCAGTAACGCCGATGTGAAAGTACCATAGGATCTCAGTCCCAGTATCTGCCGGAAAACGACGGTTAGCAATGCGCCGAAAGGCAGCAGCAGCAACGAACTCAGTGTGTCCTGCATGGCGACGGACAGGCGGGTGAGGTCGAGGATGTCCAGCCAGTTGGCTTGCTCGGTGTTTAACAGTCTGGCGGCGCCAACCGCCGGCAATACGGAGAGTTCCGTTTGCAGCTCAGCCAGGTCGTCGCTTTGGGCCAGGGGGGAACTGCCGTATTTCAACGGCACAAAATTAGGGGGTAGTTTGCCGGCGTAACCTTTGGCTGGCGCGTAGCTGCGCCAGTCATTGTCAAGGTAGACTTCGGTCCAGAAATCCAGTGGCGCATTAAATGATTCGCTAAGCACAATCCCGGTTACTATCCGGGCCGGTATTCCGGCGGCACGGCACAGGGCGACTATTGCGTTGGCTTTACCCAGGACGCTGCCGCGCTTTTTCGCCAGTACCTGTTCGGCACTGTCGTTGGGGGTCTTGGGGTCGTTAAGGATATGGTTTGCCACGTAGTTAAATATGACTGTGGTCAAGCCGGTGTTGTCCTCGACAGTAGCCGTTAACTTCGCCAGGGTGTTGATAACGGCCTCGTTGTCTGTCTCAATATCCGGTTCGGCCTGTAAATAGTGTTGACGTTGTTCCGCGTCCTTTAGGGGGTGCGTTGGCCGCACCAGCCAACGCCGCGCCGTACTGGTTTGTATGGTATATTCCGCTTCGAATTGTAGTTGCCCCGCTTCCTGGGTTCTCAGGACAATATTGCTGGAGTCCGCTGATTGTGACCTTAGCCGGGTCATGCGCATGCCGGGGTAGGTGAATTTCTGACTGACGACCCGGGCGTGTTCGGTGTCGATGGGCGTGGCAACGCGAATAACATGTGGCTTTTTATCGCTTTTCAGCGAGACTGAAATTGCCACTTCCCACAGCACATCGCCCACCGGCAGCTTGTCCTCCGGTGCCAGCAATATCCTTATGCTGAACAATGCCGTGAATACCGCAACCAGCAGGATGACGATGATATAGGTAGTACGATTTTCAACCAATGGCATTGGGTTGATAGCCCCACTATTGATTAGACGAAATGTATTGAATAATTCATAATAACATCGTCTTTTCAGGATTTTTTCGCGATATGTCAACCAATTACCATAAATTCCCGGTATTGTATCCCATCACTGCGCACCGTGGTGCCGGTGTGCTCGTCCTGCTGTTCGGGTTTTTCATACTGCCGCTGGATGCCGCTGCCGATACCAGGGTGATTGGCTGGATTGAGAAAGTCAAATTGGACGACGGGCTGATTATTACCGCAAAAATTGACACCGGCGCCAGGCATTCTTCATTGAACGTCAAGGATCACAAACTTTTCAGGAAAAAAGGTGAATCATGGATTCGATTTCCCGTCACTGGTACCAATGGCAAGACGGTCACCATTGAACGACAGATCATTCGTTACGCTGACGTGAAACGAAAAGGATACCGCGCACAACGGCGGCCGGTTGTACAAATGGCTTATTGCTTGGCGGATGTATCAAAGATGGTGGAGGTCAACCTGGTGGATCGCACACAGTTCAAATATCCTATGCTGGTGGGCCGCAGTTTCTTGCGTGATGATTTCGTGGTGGATCCTTCAATAACTTTCACAATTGATCCGACTTGCCGCAAAAAGCCATAGCATGAATTTTTTTTCGCATAGCGCACAAAATTTTGCAACGGATACCGTTACCAGTGGGTCCGTTGTCAATCGTAACTGGTGGTATGCCGCGTTGTTGGTTATTGCCTTTGTGCCGGTACCGCTGGTAACAGCCATCGCTGCGGAAATCGATGACCTGCAGGCACAGTTGAAAAAAATTGATCAAACCTACAAGCCGCATGCCGATTCTCTCTCCAATGACCAGCTCAACGAAGCTATTAAACAGGTAGCTACTTTAAAAAGCAAAGTCGACGACAAGGCAAAGGAACAGACGGCGCAAATTACCAATCTGAAGAGCCAGTTGGACAGCCTGGGTGAGCCATCCGAGTCAGACCCTAAAGAGGTCATTGACAAACGCACTTCATTAAAGAAAACGCTGACGCAGCAAGAGTCGCTGCACGCTCAATATAAGTTGCTGGCGATACAGATTGATGACCGTCTCAATTTTTATCAGGATCTACGTCAAACACTGTTTAAACAACGCCTGTTGGCGCGCGGACCGGCAATAACCGAACTGCTGCGCCCGGTGCTATCAGGTGGCGACAACCCTGTTACTTTGAGCCTGGAATTTATCACCGATCATCATGGTTTCGATGTCTTTTCAATTTATGACGCCGCGGCATTAGCCATCTGGTTGACGATCGCCGCAATTGTATCGTTCTGGTTATGTAAAAAGTTGCGCACCCGTGGGTTAGCCGATGGTGAACAGCCCCGGCCTATTGATCGGTTCCTGCAGGGGCTGATCGTTACCTTTGCCCGCTACTTGCCCCGCCTGTTGATATCGCTGATGCTGGCGATTTTTGTCGCTAATATCGGGCCGGATAACCAGTCGCATAGCCTGGTAGAGATTTTTGTTCTTGCATTGCCTGTGTACTTTGGTTTGCGTTTCATTATTGAACTCGTGTTGCAACCCAAAAAGCCGGCGTTTCGCGTACTGCAACTTGACGATAACGTGGCGCGGTCACTGTCGCGCTGGCTTCGCGCACTGCTTAACGGCTCGTTAATTGTGCTGGTTTTCATTGTAGTGGTCGATGCGCAGGCGCCGGGAGAAAGCGCAGCGCTTTTTGCCCGGGACCTGGCCGCGGTGATTCTGGTCCCCCTGGGGCTGAAAGTTTTACTGGTAGCCGCCAGAGTTCGGCAGTTACAAAAATTTAACGCGGCGCGCATTGCCATGATGTTCCTGCTGTTCATTTGCCTGGTGGTCCAGTTGCTCGGTTATCGTAATCTCACCATCCAGGCGTTGCGTATTGTCGGCACACTGATTCTACTCTATGTCATTTTGCGCTTTTTCCAATGGTTGGGCGGTGAATTGGTCAACGTTTTGAACGACAAGGATCGCTCGCTGAGCCGCGCCGTGAAGAGGACCTTCGGCCTGCGGCCGACGCAGGAAATTCCTGGCCTGATCGGCATCAGTTTTCTGGCAAATATTACGCTGTGGATCGTGTTTTTCTTTGTGGCGCTGCGGATGTTTGGCTTCTCGGAAGATATTATCCTCTATATTCAAAGCTGGTTCCTGGACGGTTTTACCGTTGGTTCGCTCACTGTCAATCCGGTGAGAATCCTGTTTGCCGTTGTTTTATTTTCGGTGTTGTATACCGCCAGTGGCTGGATAAAAGCCAGTCTTGACAAGAAATGGATCTCCCGCACCAACCTTGAGAAAGGTGCCCGGGAAACTATTGTTACTATTGTCGGTTATGCCGGGGTCAGTGTGGCAATTTTAATCGCGCTGGGTATCGCCGGGGTCACTTTTACCAACCTGGCCATTATTGCAGGTGCGTTGTCCGTAGGCATTGGGTTCGGGCTGCAGAATATCGTCAATAATTTTGTCTCCGGTTTGATTCTGTTGTTCGAGCGGCCGATTAAAAAAGGTGACTGGATTATCGTGGGCAGCACGGAAGGTTATGTTAAAAATATCAGCATTCGTTCCACTCAGATTCAGACTTTCGATCGCGCTGATGTCATCGTGCCCAACTCCGATCTGATTTCCAATCAGGTTACCAACTGGATGCTGTACGACCAGAGTGGCCGTATCCGTGTTCCCGTCGGTGTCGCCTACGGGTCCGACGTGGAAAAGGTGAGAAGCATTTTGATGCAGGTCGCCGAAGAACACGAATATGTCATTAAAGACAATCCGGACCTTCCCATCAGGGTATTTTTTCTGGAATTTGGCGACAGTTCGTTGAATTTTGATTTGCGTTGCCACGTGTTTAATATCGATAAGCGACTAACGGTGCTCAGTGATTTGAATTTTATGATCGACAAGCGGTTCAGGGAAAATAATATTGAAATACCGTTCCCGCAACGGGATATCCATATCAGGAGCACGGTTACTAACAATCCACAACCGTTGGATACGTGAATTAACAGCCATGACGAACGACAATAAACTAATCATAGGCTGGCGGGAATGGGTATCGCTGCCGGGGCTGAATATACCGAGAATAAAAGCCAAAATCGATACCGGTGCGCGAACCTCAGCACTGCATGCCTTCAAGGTTGAAGGTTATGTGAAAAACGGCGAAATGCGTGTAAGATTTTCCGTTCATCCTTATCAGAAGGAAAACGATACCGTCGTGGAATGTGATGCGCCGGTGGTGGATTATCGGTATGTTACCGACTCCGGTGGCCACAAAGAAAAACGTTATGTTATTGTTACCATGTTGCATGTCGGTGAGCAGGAATGGGAAATTGAAATGACGCTCACCAATCGCGACACCATGAAATTCCGCATGCTGCTTGGCCGTACGGCGATGGCAAAACGATTGATCGTGGACCCGGGTAAGTCCTACCGTCTAGGCAGAAAAAGCGCCAAGTCGTAATTGTTAATGTCAACGATGTCGGTCAAGGGTTGTAAAACACATCACACGTATTATCTATAAGTCGTCATGGATATTACGTAGTACGGAGCATCCTGTTAATGAAGATCGCGATTTTATCCAGAAATCCGAAACTGTATTCCACCAAACGCCTTGTGGAAGCCTGCCATCATCGGGGACACGAAGTCCGGGTGTTCGATACATTGAAATGTTACATGGATATCGCGTCGATGCGCCCCGGTGTTGCTTACAAGGGGGAACGGCTTACCGGTTACGATGCGGTAATACCCCGTATTGGTGCTTCGATTACCGTATACGGCCTGGCGGTACTGCGCCAGTTTGAAATGATGGGCGTGTTTCCCTTGAACGAATCCGTTGCCATCGGCCGTTCCCGCGATAAACTGCGTTCCCTGCAGTTATTGTCGCGCAAAGGTGTTGGTCTGCCGGTCACGGCTTTTGCCAATTCCGTTGAAAATACGCAGGATTTGATTCAAATCGTCGGCGGCGCGCCATTGGTTATCAAGCTATTGGAAGGTACGCAAGGGCGGGGCGTGGTGCTGGCCGAAACCAAAAAGGCGGCAGAAAGTGTTATTGATGCCTTCCGTGAACTGCACGCCAATTTCATGGTGCAGGAATTTATCAAGGAAGCCGGCGGGTCCGATATTCGTTGCTTTGTCATTGGCGAAAAGGTGGTTGCGGCCATGAAGCGTCAGGCCAAGGAGGGGGAATTCCGGTCGAACCTGCACCGCGGCGGTACGGCAAGCCTGGTGAAATTGACGCCCGAGGAACGCTCCACAGCCACCCGGGCGGCTAAAATCATGGGCCTGAACGTGGCGGGTGTCGATATTCTGCGTTCCAATCACGGTCCGGTGGTCATGGAGGTCAATTCTTCCCCGGGTCTGAACGGTATCGAGACGGCGACCGCCAAAGACATCGCCGGACAAATTATTGAGTTCATCGAAAAAAACGCCAAACCCTACAAGACCAAAACCCGCGGTAAAGGCTGAGCACGGGTTTTAATGATGCCGGGTAGTGTCAGCGTTATCCAGCATCGTTGGGTGGCAAATCAATTGCCGGATGCAATGTTTTAGCTGCTCAACGGCATGATGTTTTCCCTCAAAGCCGAACTCGGCGACAACTTCCCGCCAGGACTGTTGTTGCAGGATTTTTGCGATCAATAGACAGCTGTCACCACGATCGGGAATTTGCCTGAGCGTTTGGTGGCAAAAGACATGGATGACCAGTTTGCGAAGCGCCACCCGGTTGATTTCATAGCCGCGTCTGGAATGAGCAAACGACTCGATATCCTGCCACTCGTCCTCGGTCAGTAGCAGTTCGTTGGTGGCCGAAAAGGATGTAAACAATTCACGCGCGATGTCACAAGCCAGGTCCTGATAGGGTTCGGCCAACTGCAGCGGGAAGTGATCGTGGAACTTGTTAATAGCGGCCTGGATAATTGTCGCGCCGTGACTCGATAGTGGTTTGGTATAAGTCACGGAGTTATTGCCGGTGCTGGCGTTGCGCGTTAAGCCGACGTGCACCGGAAAAAAACCGGCGGCCTGCCAGAATTTCAATAGCTCGTCACTGGCGCCAAAGTTACTGCCAATAATATCGATGTGGTGACCTTTAATGTCGTTTTCGATGTGGCGCAACATGTCACGTCCGATGCCCCGGCGCCGGTAGTCGGGATGAACGGCAACGCGTATAACGCGGCAATAGCGGGCGGCGCTGGCATTTTTGATTCCAACGAAGGATTCCAAAGTCTGCGGTAGCAAATGGCCGGTCACGCGCCGTTCGTTGCGATATACGGCAGCGGCGATTTCGCTGTCCAGCTCGCCTTCGTGCTCAATGACGGCCGTGCCGATAACGTTGTTGTCCTGTTTGGCCACGTAAATGTCCAGGCCGATAGCATCCATGAGATAGCGCAAATCACGGGGCTGGGTCTGATAGTGGGCGAGTATTAACAGGCCGAAGATGGCGGACAATAGCGTTTCGTCGTGGATCAACCGGTTGCGGTCCAGTTTTTCAAATTGCACGTCCGTGGGGAACGGATTGTCGATTCGTTCAACGCGGGCATCCAGGCAAAGGCAACGAAAGACGAAAGCCTCCGCCGGGTCCTGTGGTGCCCAGCGCACCGGTGTTTCCATTTCCAGCAACCGCCAACCGGGTGTTTGTTGATCCAGCGTTTGCTGAAATTTCACGGTAAAACCCCGGCCTGTACCCTCGTAGCCGTAGGTGGTGGTGGCAAACACCACGCGAGCGTAACGGTTGAGCAATTGTTCCAGCAGCGGAGCGGGAATGGCGGCGGCCTCGTCGATTAGCAGTAACTGGCATTGCGGTGTTTGTTGGCACAGGACATCCGGCGCCACGAATTCCAACACGGTTTCGTTCCAGGTAAGTCTGCCCGCTTCACTGTGGTTAGCGTCGAGTTGGCTTTTAGCGTGTTTGAAAACCTGGTCGGTGGCGCGCCTGCGTGGACCGGTAACGATGATTTTGGCGGTACCGGTTTGCATCAGTAATGCCGAGGCAATACCCAGTGCCGCTGATTTGCCCCTGCCTCGGTTGGCAACAATAACCAGGGGGCGGCGGCGATGTCCTGTTGCCACGTGTTGTATGGCGTCCACGGCGGATTGCTGGTCCGCGGTCCGGCAAATGTCATTGTCAAGATAGCCATGCGTGGTTGTCGGTGCCGAGCTGGTTGATGGCTTAATATTCGCTGCGGGTTCTTGACCTGCTGAGGGCTCTTTATTCGCTGAGGGCTCTTTATTGGCTGAGGGCTCTGATAACAACGGCGCCGTGATCGTGATGCGGGGCAGTTGTTCAATCAGGGAGATATCATGGGCGTTGCGGATCAGGGCGGCCAGCCGTTGTAAAAACCGGTTGTGCACATCATGGGGCTTGTGCGGCCAGATGGCCATGCGTTGTTTTTCCGGGTCGTCGAAACCGGGAAGGTCATCTATCGCCGGTAACAGCAAAAACAAAAATCCGCCACCGCTTACCGTGCCGGCTATGGCGCCCAGTACGTTGGGATCGATGCCGTCATGGAAATCAATGACCGCGTGGTTGAATTCGCTGCCGAGAAACCGCAGCGCGTCTTTTTGTGGTACCCGGGTGAGATTGTTTGAATCACTGTTTAAATCACAGTGATGGTCGCTGATAAACAGGATACATCCGGTAATGTGATCCGCCATAATGGCTTTGATCGAAGATTGGCACCAGTTCCGGTTTCCGGACAGCAGAACAACATGCCGGTGAAAGGTTTGCCTGGCGTTATCCAGCAGCGCGGCTAGGGTGCCGGTAAAGGGCTGACTGGTTCTTATGGGGTCCACGTTGGTACTACCATGCAGGTGACGGTTATAAAGCGATATTGTAACAAGTGGTTGTTATACCGGCGAGGCATGGGATACTGTTTTTACCGGCGTCGTATATTTGTTATTGCGGAAATGAAAAACCCGCCGTGCCCGGGAAACCGGAACACGGCGGGTTGGTAACGTTGTCTAACTAAATGGTATAAAAGCCAGTGGACTAGCTTTGAACCGTAACGTTGGCCGCTTGCGGACCTTTGGGACCCTGTTCAACTTCAAAGCTGACAGATTGCCCTTCCGCAAGCGTACGAAAACCATCGCCCTGGATCGCAGAGAAATGGACGAAAACGTCCTTGCTGCCATCGCTGGGAGAAATGAATCCGAAGCCCTTTGATTCGTTAAACCATTTAACGGTACCTGTGGTCATGTAAATTACCTCATATTTCAAATACAAAAAAAGTTAGTGGAACTATTGCAGATCATACAAGGCAATTTACGAGATAGAACCGAACCGGACTTCCTGAAATCACTTGAACAATTGCAATCGTACTAGACGGCAAGTACTGCATTACCCGCCGTCACAACTATAAGTATAATGAAACTTCGTTACCAATCAAGGTTTTGCTGTGTTTTGAGCAGTGCGTCACAAAATCGGCGGGATGATATACCGGCGATGGAAAGCCAAATATTATGAATTGGGTGTGGCGGATTTTGTCGATTTTCCTGAAAAAACAAGGGTTTCTTTGCACTTTTTAGACATGCTTTTAATAACTGCTTCGCGTCGGGCGGCCTGCGACCGGGATTCACAGACTTCGTGATAGACCAGCCTGACCGGGCGCCTGGAGCGCGTATATTTTGCCCCGCTGCGGTCACAGGCATTGTGTTCCTGCAGCCGTTTTTGCAGGGACCGGGCTATGCCGGTGTACAGGCTGTTATCGGCGCAGCGCACCATGTAGACGTACCATACTGTGTCATCCGTCCTGTTTTGGGGCATGGGCAAAGTTATAACCGCAGCCAGGGTGTGCCGGCCTGGTAATGACAAATCTTCTATAAAACAAATGGATAATATGCGCAATCGGTTGGCCCACAACTTCAGGTTCGACATGGGCTACCGATAGTAACGAAAAATTCATCCATCACTGGGTGGTGAACCGCTTTAACGATACGCAACAACAGGTGCCCTGGCAATGTGTAGTTGCATTCGGCGGGTTTGGTTTTAACAGGTTGCGCGGGCAGCGGTTTGGTTGCGGCGCTAAGCCCTTCACTGACTGGCCGGGAAACGTGGCATGGTTGTCCAAAACAGGTTCCTGTGAAATTTCGAGGCTACGCATCATGGGTACGGTCAACCCCTGTCTCTGTTCTGTTGTAAGGGTTAATTAAAATGTCATTCGGGCCGCTACAGTAGGCAGTAACAATCGCTGCATCCGGTGCATCGATATCAACTGATTGCCGCGGCCGCGGTGTCATTAACCCGGGACGGGTTGTTTGATACAATAGCCAGCCCTTTGATAATTGTGATTGAAAGATATTATGGCAGCTAAAAAAAAGGCAGCTCGAAAAAAGACTGGAACAAAAAAAGCCGTCGCCCGGAAAAAGGCCGGAGCCGCAAAGAAAAAAGCGGCAACTAAAAAGAAACCCGCCGCCAAAAAGAAAGCAGCGGCTAAAAAGAAAACCGCAACCAAAAAGAAAGCGGTAAAGAAAAAGGCGAGCAAGAAAAAAGCAATAAAGAAAAAAGCGGCTGCTGCGAAAAAGAAAACCACCAAGCCCGTAAAAAAAGCGGTGTCGGCCGCTAAAAAACAGCAGGCCGCGCCAGCCACCAGGAAAAAGAAACTACCGAAAGGTAAACATATTGGCCGTAAAGCCAAAATCCTCACCGGCCGTATGAACGGCGAGCGCGGTGTAATTGTGCGCCAGGACGTTTATCTCGGCACGTATTTCGTTAATTTGGATCTATGCCAAAACGACCCTGTTTACAAGGATGTGGAATGGGGGCCCTACTTTGAATCACAATTGGCGATTGGTAAAAAGTAACGCGTGAATTGTATCCTTTCTTTGTTCTAACCCCGTTATTGCAATAATTCGATGCGGCAAATCAGTTTCCATTTGCCAATTGCGTACTATTTACTAAATAAGCTCACTGCCATTGATACCTCGCCGGTTTCGTTTCGGCTGAAATAATATCCACTGACATTGCGGAAATATTTTGGCGTCACTAGAGTTTGGTGAAAACTTCAAATACCAGTATGAACGCCAGTCCGGCGATGGTAATCAAAACCAGATTCTCGATGATTTGCATGATAGATACCTGTGCTTGTTCAACCATAGTTTGATAATCATAAGTGTGGTTGGCAAATATGGTGGAACTGTGACAATTCGGCGACTAATTATGGGCAATTATGGCTGCGAATCAGTGGTCCCCGTGGCCAGTTTGCGTTGATCCCCTCGCCAATACCCCATTGTTTTTATAAGACTTATCCTTTCACGATCCCGTCAGGCGAGCCGATTGGGCGGTGTCCCCCGGGTAAGGCCTGTTAAGCGGTGTTTAAGATTTCCCTAAGAACGCCATCATCGGCGATTGCTTTAATTAATCCTGAAGCAGATGGAAACAGCGACCATTCAACCGACGGAGGATAAAGCCATGAACTACACAGCCCTGACAACTCGCCAAAGAATTGACAGAATCCTGCTGGGATCAGCCTTGATTGTATCCACGATGTCATTGACATTCAGCCCGTTGGGCGGGTTTGCGCTGCTGCCGTTGCTGGCGACTTATCCTATATTTGCCGGCATTTACGGCTATGATCCGCTGACGGATTTCGGCAAGCATCATTACAGCGTGATCCGGCACAAGGTCGGCCGGTACGGTCACTTCGCCCACAAGTCGCGGCACGCCTGATCCCGTCTGTCATCAAACAGGAATTTTCCCCCGCACCCGAAGGGTCATGCCGTGCACCGGCATGGCCCTTAATTTTTATGGAAACAATAGGTTGCCCGGTTTGCGGCTCATGAATGTTATGTTATAACATAGCATTTTTTCGCCGGAGACCACCGCCATGAGCCGCAGCTGTGTTTTAAGCCCGTTTAAGAGTCAGCAACATAATCACGATTCTTGTAAGAAGGCCGCGCTTGCCGAAGCGGAGTCGGCCTGTGCGGCAGAAGGGCTTAAGCTGACGCGAATCCGCCGGCAGGTCCTGGAACTGGTGTGGGGCAGCCACGCGCCCATCAAGGCCTACGAAATTCTGGAATTCCTGCAGCAGCAAAACCCTAAAGCGGTGCCGCCCACGGTTTATCGCGCTCTGGAATTTTTGCAACAGGCGGGCCTGGTGCACCGGATCGAATCCCTGAATGCTTATGTCGGCTGCGGTAAACCTCGTGAACCCCATATCGGTCAGTTCCTCATTTGCCAGATGTGCGGTGCCGTTGCGGAAATAGATGAGCCGAAAATTACCGAGCTGTTGACGGCACAGGCGGCACAGCTGGGGTTTGAAACCACCCAGCAACTGGTTGAACTCAAGGGTCTTTGCCCGCAATGCAGTTAACAGCCGTGACGAATGTGGCGGTGTTCCGGCTGCTGTTGGCGCTGGCGTTGTTCGGTGCGGCGCCCGTCCTTATGGCTGCACCGGCGTACACCGTAGGTGTCAGTGTATTGCCGGAAAAATATTTTGTACAACGCATTGCCGGTTCTTACGCCAGGGTGATCGTTATGGTGGGACCGGGGCAAAACCCTGCCACCTATGAGCCGCGACCACGGCAGTTGTCCCGCCTGCAGGACGCCAAATTATATTTTTTAATCGGTGTGCCATTTGAACAACGGTGGAAAGCGACATTCGCCAGCGCCAATCCCGGGATGCACCTTGTTTCGTTAACCCGGGACACTGAATTGATGCCACTGGCTTCCGGGGATGCGGCCAATCATGATGACCACCACCATCACGGTATTATGGATCCCCATGTATGGTTGAGTCCGCGGCTGGTGAAAATCATGGCCGCCACCATCAAGAAGTGGTTAATTACCGTGGACGGTCGGCACCGCGAAAGCTATGAAGCTAACTACCGACAATTTATTGCCGATCTGGATAGTCTGGACCAAGCCATAAAAAAGCAGTTGCAGACAGTGAGGCACCGGAAGTTCCTGGTGTTTCACCCTTCCTGGGGTTATTACGCCAGGGAATACGGGCTACAGCAGATCGCCATTGAACGTCAGGGTAAACAGCCGTCAGCAAGATTATTAAGCCGGGTTATCGAGTTGGCCAAACAACAGGACGTCAAGGTGATCTTCGTGCAACAACAATTCAGTCAGCGTGATGCCCGTACCATTGCCGAACAGATCGGCGCCAGGGTTATTCTGGTGGACCCGCTGGCGGAAGACTACATTAATAATCTGCACAAAGTGACTCAACAGTTCGTGGAGGCATTGCAATGACATCCCGTGACGTGATCGCCGTTCAAGATGTCTCGTTTAGCTATGACGGGCCGATCATCCTCGATCATGTTTGCTTGTCGGTGAAAAAAGGCGATTTTCTGGGAATCGTGGGGCCCAACGGTGGTGGTAAAAGCACCTTGCTCAAACTCATACTTGGGCTGCTCAGACCCGACCGGGGGAGTATCCGGGTACTGGGTAAATCACCCCGCAAAGGACGCGCCATGATCGGTTACGTGCCGCAGTATGCCGGGTTCGAACGCAACTTCCCCATCACTGTACACCAAACGGTATTGTTGGGCCGAATGGGCAAATCCCGTTCCCTGTTTGGTTTTAATGGGCGTGACGCCGAACTTGCCGAACAGGCTCTGAAAAAAACGGAAATTGCCGACCTAAAAGACCGGCTGTTAAATACCCTGTCCGGTGGCCAGTTCCAACGGGTGTTGATCGCCAGGGCGCTGGTGAGTGAACCGGAGATTCTTATTCTCGATGAACCCACTGCCAATATTGATTCCCGCACCGAGGCGGATATATTTGATGTGCTAAAGAAACTCAATGATCGTATCACGATGATCGTGGTATCCCATGACATTGGTTTTATCTCGGAATACGTGTCCACCGTGGCCTGCCTGAACAAAACACTGGTGTGCCATGAAACTGCTTCTATATCCGGAAAAACCATCGAAGAACTGTACGGCGCTCCCGTGCAAATGATTCAACACAGGCATTGAGGTGTCATGGAATTCATCAACGCAGTAGCATCACAAACCTTTCTGCAATATGCCCTGGCGGCGGGATTGCTGGCCAGTATTGGTTGTGGGGTGATGGGTACCTATGTGGTGGTTAAACGCATCAACTTTCTGGCAGGCGGGATAGCGCACAGTACTTTGGCCGGCATGGGGATCGCCTATTTTCTGGGCCACAGTCCCATTCTGGGCGCAATTGTGTCTTCTATTGTCGCCGCGCTCATCATCGGCTGGATCAAGCTGCGCTGGCGCGAGGACGAGGATACGATTATCGCCGCCGTGTGGTCCATCGGGATGGCTATTGGAATTGTATTTATTGCCAAAACGCCCGGTTACAGCGTGGATCTAATGAGTTACCTGTTTGGCAATATCCTAATGGTCTCCATGCAGGAACTTTTTGTCATGTTGTTGCTTGATGTGGTATTGCTGGTGTTCGTTGCGCTATTTTACAAGCAGTTTCTCATTGTGTGCTTTGACGAGGAGTTTGCCCGTCTGAGAGGGGTGAACGTTGAGCTATTTTACCTCTTGTTGTTGTGCCTGGTGGCGTTGACTGTCGTGTTGCTGATCCAGGTTGTGGGCTTGATACTGGTGATTGCGTTGTTGACCCTGCCGGCGGCTATTGCCAGCCGTTTTCAACATTCCCTGATAAGAATCATGGTGCTGGCAATCGTGCTCGGAATGTTGTTTACCAGCGGTGGGCTGATGGTGTCTTATCAGCCGGATCTGCCCGCCGGTGCGACCATTATACTGATAGCCGGCCTGAGCTATGTTGTTGCTGCCCTGTGGCGTCGCCCGTCAAAACACGTCGCGTAGGGACTCAAACTGAATCGCCGCATCATTGCTGATGTTTGTTTTCGTAATTTTTGATACCCGCTTTCTCGCCGAACTTGAAAATAAAATAACAGGCGACGGCAAGAATGACCGTTACAACCACCATTACTGTTGCAAATATCTTTCGTGCGTCTGGTTGGCTGAATAACTCCGGCGTAAAGAGCATGATATAGCTTCCGCCGACAATCAGGCTTAGTATGATATAAAAACCAACGGCCATGGCGCGATGTTTCGAAGAGAACAAGACGCCGCGTTTGTTGCCGTAGTAGTAACCTACCAGATAGGCGGGGACGATGGTCGAGACGGCGTTTGATGAGGAGGTGGAGATGTTGAATATTGACTCGACAGCGACCACGATCAAACCCATTAATATCGACAGCCCCATTAGAAACAGGGCGGCCACATAGGGGTTTGGCGGCGCGGCTGGACGAACGTCTGCGCGGGTCAACTTGGCTTCAGGTGTCTTGTAAATATCTTCGTCCATGGATCTGTCCTGCTCATCTAATCATCCGAAAACACTTTCTGATTGTGTTCGCGGTAAAGTCAAAATCGAGGTTACACGATACCATGCCGGGCAACAAGAACCAGCACCGTGGTTGCAAACGATGGCGTTGAGTTGAGATGCCGGGGCGCGCTAGCCCTGTGGCGTCAGGCGGCATGACCCGGTTTGCGGAAAAGCCGGAGGGGCTGCAATACGAATGACATACCGGTTCGCGCAAGGTATCAGCCGATAGTGACCGGTGACACCTGTTTCCTTGTTTTCAGGTCAGTGGTCACATCCAGTGGTTCGGGGCGGCCGAATTCGTAACCCTGGGCGAAGTCGACGCCAATGTCATTGAGGGCGTCGTGCAGGTGTTCGTTCTCAACATATTCGGCAATAATCTGAATCCCCAGGATACGGCCAATGTTATTGATGGACCAGATGATAGCGTGGTTTACGGTATTGTTAAGCAGGTTCCTGACGAACTCACCGTCGATTTTCAGATAGTCCACCGGCAGGCTGCTCAGGTACATAAACGAGCTGACGCCTTTGCCGAAATCATCAAGTGCAAACTTGAAGCCCATCTTCTTCAGTTCGCGCACCAGTTTCGCCACTTTGGGCAGATTGTTGATGGCTGCCGTTTCGGTGATTTCAAAACAGATATTTTCCGGTGTAATGTTGTATTTTTTGGATTCCTGCATGATGTAGCGCAACAGGGTGTTGGTGTTCAACGAGGTGCCGGACAGGTTGATGGAGTAGCACTCTGCATCGCCGGCGGATTCGGCAACGTACATAAACGCATTGCGGATAACCCAGCGGTCCAGTGTCGGCATAAAGTTATAGCGCTCGGCGGCGGGAATAAATTCACTGGGCAGTATCAATGCCCCATTGTTGTCATACAGGCGCAATAGAAGTTCGAAGCGGTCTTTATACGGTTTGTCGGAACACAGCGGGGCGATGGGCTGTTTGTAAAGTACGAAGCGGTTTTCTTTCAGCGCCTGGGTTAGCTTGGCAACCCATTGCATTTCGTCACGGCGGCGTACCAGTTCCTTGTTGCCGTGGCTGTAAATGTGTACGCGATTCCGGCCAGTGTCCTTGGCCACGTAGCAGGCCATATCGGCGGCGCTCATGGCGGTCACCAGGTTGTCACTGCTGCTGTCGATCATGGCAATACCGATGCTGACGCCCAGCTGAAAATGAATGCTCTGCCATTCAAAACGGAATTGTTTGAGGGCGCCCAGCAGCGTTTCGGCAAAATCCCGCGCCGCGTTCAACGAGCAGTTTCTCAACAGTATGCCGAATTCGTCGCCTCCCAGGCGGGCCAATGTGTCGCGCTTGCCGAGCTTTGATTGCAAAAGCGACGTCACCTGGATAAGCAGCTGGTCGCCCGCGTCATGGCCGCAGGTATCGTTGACCACCTTGAACTGATCAAGGTCCAGGTATAACAGCGCATGTTGCTCGTTACTGTCCCTGGCGCGCTTGATGACTTTGGCTAACTGAATTTCAAAAGCGCGGCGGTTGATCACGTTGGTCAGTGCATCGTGACTTGCCTGGTAAGAGAGCTTGCGGCTCAGTTCCCGTGTGCGGCTGACGTCGCGGAAGACAATAATAGTGCCAATGATATCGTCGCTGCTGCTTCTGATCGGCGCAACGGTGTCTTCAATGGCTGTCACCAGCCCGTCCCGGTTGATTAATACGCTTTGCGTGGCGGATGAAATATTGCGGTTTTCCTTGATGCAGCGTTCAACCAGGGTATTTATTTTGGTGTTCGTGCGCTCGTCATAGACATGGAAGATACTGGCCAGTTCCTTGCCGGTTGCATTGTGTTTCTGCCATCCGGTGAGTTGTTCCGCGACGGGGTTAAGGTATTGAACAACACCGGAAGCATCCGTGGTAATAATGCCGTCGCCGATGGAATGCAATGTTACCAATGCCCGGTTTTTTTCGTGTTCCAGTTCGTGGGTCTGACGTTTTAGTTTGTATAGGATGTAGGCAGTGGTTGACAGCAGGATAACCGAGAGAATAAACAGAATAATACGATAAAAATTACTCTGTTCCACGATTTGCTCATTGTGGGCCGTATAGGCTTTTTGTAAATCGTAGGTCAGATATTCAATAGGCAGGTTGAGCAAATTATTAACGATCGTGTTGACTTGGTGGCGATTGTGAATGACAGTGCGCGCGTGTTTGTAAATGACGTGCAGGTATGGCGCGATGTCCGGGTCGATGTCGAACTGTAGCGTTTCCAGGCGTTTGACTTTCTGGATCATTTGATCGTCGAGCTTGTCGTCGCGTTCGTTGGTCAGGCTATACAGGTAAATATCCCTTAACAGGCTGTCAACGTGGCTCGCGACCTCGTCGGTACCGTTATACCTGGTGAGTTTAATCTGCAAATCCTTATTGAGGCTTGGAAACGCCAATAAAGAATTCTTTAATAAAGCATTAGCGGTTTTAAATTCGTTGGCCATTTCAAATTTCTGGCCCAGGTAGGTTACAAGTTTATTGAGTTCTTCATTCTTGATGAAATTATCCGGTTCGTTGGTGGTCTTTAATAATTCGCCGCGTTTGTCCTGCAATTTGGTGACGTATTCAGACAATGAGTCCAGGTTGGTAAACAACTGATAGCGAATGGTAAGCAGTTCCTGGTTTAACAGGGCATTAATCAACCGGATATCACGCAGTAACTGAATTTCATGGCGGTATTGTTGCAGGTTCGTTGATTTCGTGTTTATAAATAATACGCAGGCTACCAATACGAAACCGCAGGCAATCAGGATTGATTTAAGATGTATGGGCTTCACAGTTTTTTGCCTTTATATTCGCCTGTCAATGATTTTAAGAAGCTGACAATGTAGTAGATTTCTTCATCCTTGACGTTGATGCCGAGATATTCGTCGATCATCCGGTGTACGGCCTGATACAACGTGGTAGCCGACCCATCGTGAAAATAAGGAGCTGTAACAGCTACGTTGCGCAAGCTCGGCACCCGTATGTATTTGAGCTTGTTCTTCAGGCGGTCATGGATTGAACTCAGTTTTCCGAACGGAGGACCGGCTTTGTCCACGTTCAGCAGAAAATTACCGCCGACGTTTTTGCCCTGATGGCAGGTGATGCAGCCATAGGATTTAAATAACCGATAGCCTTGTAACGCGTTGCGGCTCAATGCACTGTGATCGCCGTTGAGGTAGCGGTCAAAGTCGGAATTGGGTGTCAGCAGCGACTGTTCAAAATGAACAATGGCGTCCTGTATATTGGCAGCGGTTACGCCGTCCGCGTATAAGGCATTGAACCTGGCAACGTAACCAGGTATGGCATTGATTGTCCGTATTAATGCCGGCCAAGTGGTATTGATTTCTTTCAGCGCATCGTCAATCTGGTCTTCAAGCGTCAAAAACTTGCCCGACCAGTAATATTGGGTGTTCAGTGAAACGTTGAAAATCGTGGGCGTATTAAATTGTGTGGCTTCACCATTGCCTTTCAGCGAAAAAGCCAGTTTGTCGGTGCCCCCTATATCCAGGTTATGACAATCAGCGCATGCCAGGTGCCTGTCGCCGGCAAGCCGGCGGTCGTGAAATAGCCTGTTACCCAGATCGACTTTTTGTGCGTCAAATGAATACTTAACAGGGACGGGCTGAATCGGTTCGTGAATGCGAGCCGCCCCCACATCAACGTCAGCGTGGGACACCGGTTCCGGGTTTTTGTCCGCCGCGAAAGACATGGCGGATAGTAGGATCGCGGCCACGGAACTGACCAGACACACCATGGAAGTTGCCGGCTTTAGTCTTACCACCCCCCGCGCTTTCATACGCATTGACACACCATCCCATTGACGACAAACCCAGTTACAACCCGTGTAACAACGTTATGTGCTATTGATCAGTTGACGGTATTGGTACATTGCCCCCAACGCACCGCCACAGGTTGCTCAAGTAATGAACAATAGGAAAGAAAGGATGTTGAATGTTTGCTGTGCCCTGATTTAAGACGTTCCTTCCCTAGCTATAACGTCGCTGACATCCCGATGCAATGAACTGAAATTTTTAGCATATTGGTCAAAAAAATGCGAGCAGTTAACAAGATCGCTATATAATCATTCGTGACTTTTTAATGCGAATTGTGAATTTATCAATGGCGGCGTGTAAACACCGTATTAAGCTTGCAAATGCAAGGGGTAATGCTGCACATTTAGCGGCCAATGCCTTTGCAGATGACTACGGTGTCCAAGGATAGGCGGTCAGGTTCCGGTCCGTTCGCCGGATGTCCGCGCGGCTATGATTGAAAAATTGGCCGGGTCTGCCAGATGTTCAGCGCGCCCGGGCTGGCGAAGCGTGCGTAGCGGCCACGCTTGTTCGGCTCGGCGGGCAGTGTTATACAATTCTTATCATCGTCTATGGTGGCATGGTGGGCCGGTGGCTTACTGGCAGCAACAACGCAACGAGACAGGGTAACCGGGCCGGGAATATGAATTATGTTAATTGACAAACTATTTGCACCCAAGTGGAAACATAAAAATCCGCAAGTTCGCAAAAGGACCCTGATGAGCCTGGATCCGCGGCGCCGGCAAACGCAGGATATTCTTGCCCAGGTGGTAAGCAACGACCCTGAGCTGTTTATCCGGCGCCTGGCGATACAGCGGCTCACCGATATTGATCGCGTACTGGCTTTGCGCCAGGCCAATCAAAACCACGAAATCCATGAAGCGGCCAGCCAGCGGCTGTGTGAACTGCTGTCCATGGTGAACGAGCAGCACAGTTTTGGCCAAATTAAATCCCGTCTGGAGCAACTGGACGAGGCACGGATTTATGAATACGTCGCCAAACACACTCAAGACGAAGCGCTGCAGAAATTTACGCTGGAAAAAATCAGTAACGAAAAGGTGTTGGTTGATGTTCTCGTTGACACCGAGTACGCCGATATTCGCAGTTTTATTCTGCATAAACTGGATAATACCAATGCATTAAAGCGAGCCGCTAAATCGTTAAAGCGCAAGGATAAGCGCATAGCGGCACTGGCACAGGAAAAACTCGACAAGCTGGATGAAATACGCACCAGGTCCAGAGAGGTTCAAAGCCAATACAAACGGGTGGCCAGGGATTTTCTGGACCTGTTCAACCTGTGCAAGCTCAGCGGCGAATGGGACAAATACCAAATGCGCTTGCGCCAACTGCATGAACAGTGGCACGGTCTGTCGGTCAGTCTTGATGAAGTCACACGAAGCCAGCACGAGTCATTGGCGCAACAGGTGGAACAGGCATTTGCCACGTTTGAACGGGAGTTGCAGACGGCGGCCCAAAAAAGCAGCTGGGAAGTCGTGCCAGAGCGTACCCATACCGATGCCATCGAAACACTGCAGTCGTTGAATGACCAGGTTCGGGAAAAACTGGCGCAATTCAATAATGCCGATATTGATGAAATGACCGGCCAGTACCCACCGTTGACCGAATTTATCACCACCGTGAAGGAGCGTTGGCAAACCACCTATGACAACCTGATCGCAGAGGCGGGGAGCGCCTTACCCACCGCGGATCTGCCGCAAACCAAATCCGCATTTGCGACCGGTATCTCGCAACTGGAGGAAATTGCCGCCCAGTTGCCGGTATTGGAAAAATACCGGCAGAAGTTAATGGACATTGTCACCGAATTGCAAAATTTGATGGCGTCCGATGTTCCGGTGACAGCCAAAGCCGTGGACCGGCTGGAACAGCGCTACCGGCAGTTATCAGCGCCCCGATCACTGCCGGTGAATAAAGCACCCGTGGAACAATATCAGCAGGTGATGGGCGCATTACGTGAGAGATTGTCCCGCCAGCAACAGGAGCAGGAGGCGGCGGTGGAGGAGTTTGCCGCATTGTGTCCGCAACTGCAGGAGGCTGTGAAACAGGGTCGTACCAAACACGCCGTACATTTAGCCAACCGTGGTAAAAAGCTGTTAAAAGAACTGGATGAAAAAGGCAAATCGCGACTTGAAAAGCGCGGTGATAGCGCGAGTTTTAATACAGCCGTGCGTCAATTGCAGGAACTGCAGGATTGGCGTCAATGGTCCAGTGCATCAGTCAAAGAAAAATTAATCGATGACATGCAGCAACTGGCGCTGGAAACAGAAGAAAATACCGATAACTCAGGCTACGATTTTACCGCTGCCGCCGACGCCGTTAAAGCCGCCCGTCAGCAATGGAAAAAACTGGCCGGCGGCGAAACAGCACCGGACCAGGAATTATGGCAGGCCTTTGATGATGCCTGTAACCGGGCTTACCAGCCCTGCCAGACCCATTTCGAACAGCTGGGCGAACAGCGGGCGGCGAATCTACAACAACGTGAACAAGTGTGCCACGACCTGGAAGTTTATCTCGAGACGGTGCAGCAGAAAATGCAGTCACAAGGGCCTGAAGAAGGTGCCGATGATATTGACTGGAAAGCCATGGAAAAGATCATTCACACCGCTCGCCAGGACTGGGGACAGCTGGGCATCGTCAACCGCGGTGACCGCACCGCCATTAATAAACGTTTTAACAAAGTCCTGCATAGTTTGGAAAAACTGTTGCGCAACCGGCGACAGTCCAACCTGGAAGCCAAGGAGGCGCTGATTAAACGGGTGGAATATGTTGCCAACCAGTTAGCGGAACAGGCGCAAACCCTGGAACAGGCCATCGAAGTGGTGAAAAAGGCACAGGTCGACTGGAAAACCATCGGCAAAGCCGCCCGGGAAAAGACCCTCTGGAAGCAGTTTCGTGACGCCTGTGATCGTGTATTCGCCGTACGCGAAGCGCAACAACAAGCCGAGAAACAGCAGCACGAGCAGGAAAAACAACAGCGCCAGCAAATCATTGAAGGGATTGAGCAGGCTGCCGCGGCCAGCGGCGATTCCCTGTTACAGGCTCGCGCGGACGTTGACCAATTCAAATCGCAGTGGGGTGAAATGCCCAGACTGAAAAACACCCATGGATTGGAACGGCGGTTTAATGATGCCTGCCGGCGATTTGATCGGCGGTTGGAGCAGTTTTTCGAGGAGCAATTGCGCAACGATAAACAAAAGCTGCAGCAAAACGTCGGTCTTTGTTATCAGCTGGAGACGGAAATCTTTCAATGTGTGTCCGGAAATATCCCGGCGGATATACTAAAAGACTCAGTTGCAAGCCTGGAGCAGCGATGGCAGGCGGTGGACAGCCGGTTAAAATCCATCGACCAGGCAATTCGCGACCGGTTCCAACAACTTAACGATTATGTGAACCGTGTCGTGTCCTCCGATATCGACGAGGCCCGGCAGGAACTCCAGGCCAACGAAAATACACTAATGGATCAGAAAGACAATCTCTGTATTCAAGTGGAGATTTTGGCCAACGTGGAATCGCCGCCGGAAGCCCGGCAACGGCGCATGGAATATCAGGTGGCACAACTGGCCCACAAAATGAAGGACAGTGATGGCAATAACACGAAAACAGAAATAGAAAACCTGTTGATACAGTGGCACCGTTCGGGGTTTGTCAATCCGCAATTGTCACAGGTTTTGGAGCAACGTTTTTATTCAGCACTTGAATCGTTGGATAAGGATTATCGATATAAGAACCCGGAAATTATTTAAGTGAAAAATTTGACGATGGTATTGCGAAAATCTATTCTACCTAAAATACAAGGGGTTGTTTCACAGGGGGGTGCACGGTATGAACGATACCGGCACAGCGTTATAGCTGTAACAGCAATAGCTAATACAGGTAAATGCCTAATTAATGTAATTAATACACGTGCGCTGCCGGTGTATTCGTATTACAGTGTCATATATTAATTTGCAGTAAAAACACTAATTTTTCTGCGGGTTGAATCGGTTCTATTTTACGCACTTTAGGCTTGTTCATTATTCCTTGCGCATTGCTAGTTGTATAGCAAGGTTATAGTAGGGTTAGGGTTAGCGTGGAAAGTTGGGCAGGGTAAAATTGTATAGAGCAAAATATGGACAGAAGGCACCACTTATGCATCGGGAATTGCTATCGGGGGCGGGTATCGCCGTCACCAGGGGCCGTGCCATTTATCTGTGATTCAGTCGGAAGCATTTAATCATTCCTGACAGTACAATCCGGCTTAGTGAAGCAAGCATATACATCACGTTACGTTGAAAACTTTAACTTAACAGAGCGCCTGGAAGACGCGGTCGCGGGCTAAGGCCGCCCCCGCCATGTCTGGAATACAAGGCAGTACAGGAGAAAACCTTGTCAAGCGAACTGGCTTTGGTACGCCCGACTGTATTGTTGGTCGATGACGATCCTGATGAACGGTTGCTCATGCGCCGTGAGCTGGAAGCTGACGGTATTAATGTGCATGAATGCCATAGTGGCAAATCGGCAATGCAGGCGCTTGCCGAGTTTACACCAAGCGTGATTTTGCTTGATGTAGTGATGCCGGGGCAGGACGGTATCGAGGTGTGCCGCGACATTCGTGCATTACCATCCTGCGACGATATTCCCATTCTTATGTTGACCGGTGTTGACGGCGTCGATTATATCCGCAGGGCGTTTGATGCCGGTGCCACGGATTTTATTACCAAGTCCACAAATTTGCAGTTTGTTTCTCAGCGGATCAAATATGCTTTGCGCAACAGCAGCCGTACCGAGGATCTGAGAATCTGGCAGCGCAATCTGAAAAAAGTCCACCAGGTGGCTGGTATGGGCTATTGGCAGTTAAGTGTTGCCAACTGCCAGGTTAATCTGTCCGATGAAGCATTAAAACTCTTTGGTCTCGAGCGTAACGAGTTTGAAAACACTTTCAGCGGTTTTCTGGATCTGGCACATTTGAACGATCGCGATACCCTAAAGACCACCATTGACGGCGCCTTATATAATCGCCAAAAGTTAAATATCGATTATCGTGTCATTACCCGTAACGGCATTGAATGTTACGTCAACCTGCAGGGTGAAGTGATCTACGATGATGGTAAACCCGTAAACGTAGTGGGTATCGTCCAGGACATCACAGAGCGCAAAAAATCCGAAGCCACGATTCAGCATCAGGCGCTCTATGACAGTCTGACCGATTTGTCCAACCGCCGGCTATTTCATGACCGGCTTGCTCATGCCATGTCCACGGCGCATCGCGAAGAAAAACTGCTGGCAGTTTGTTTCTTTGATCTGGATAACTTCAAGATGATCAATGATAACCTGGGGCATGCGGTAGGTGACGAATTGCTAAAATCCGTGGCAAAACGCCTGCGCAGCACCATGCGCCAGGGTGATATCATCGCGCGTATCAGTGGTGATGAATTTGCGGTGGCCATTGAAGGTCTCAGCAATGTTGATGAGCTGGAAAAGATCGTGGAGAAAATTCGCTTGCGCCTGTCACAGCCATACCGCATCCGTGGACATAAAGTCTATACCAGCGCCAGTATCGGGATAGCCCTGTATCCCCTGGACAGCGCCGATCGCGGCGCGATGTTGCGCAACGCCGACGCCGCCATGTACCGGGCCAAGGAACTGGGTGGTAATACCTTTTGCTATTACACCTACGATATGAACGACAAGGCGCGCCGCCGCCTGGAGATGGAAAAGAATCTTCGTCACGCCATTGATCGCAATGAACTTTGTCTGTATTACCAGCCCCAGATCGATAGCGATACCAATAGTATTATTGGTGTTGAGGCATTGTTGCGCTGGCAACATCCGGATTTTGGATTGTTATCGCCCGCCAAGTTTTTACCCGTCGCCGAAGACAGCGGTCTAATTTTTTCCATAGGCCAATGGGCGTTGGTCAATGCCTGCAAGGACCTGTTGAACTGGCATCGGGCCGGTTATCCGGATCTTCGGCTGACGCTGAATATGTCTGCCCGGCAGTTTATGCAGGAAGGCGTTGTCGACAATATCAAGCAGGTGCTGGCGACATACCGCCTCAATCCGCGCCAGCTCTGTATCGAGGTTCCTGAAAGCGTGGCCATGAAAAATATTGTCGGCACCATCGATCTGTTTGAGCAACTGAGAGCATTGGGTCTGCTCACGGCAATCGACGACTTTGGTGCCGGTCATTCATCCATGAACCTGTTGCACAAGTTACCCATCGATGCATTGAACATTGACCGGTCGTTTATCATGCGTATTGCTGACCGGGAGCAGGATGGCAACACCGCTAAGGGCATGATCGCCCTTGCACATAGCCTGGGACTTCGCGTTGTTGCGGAAGGGGTCGAAACCCAAACCCAGGTCGAGTTTCTGAAAAGTCAAAACTGCGATGTATTGCAAGGTTACTACTTCAGTCCCCCCATCCCGGTCAGGGAACTTGATGACGTATTGAAACGCTATTCACCGGTCAACCACTTCAAAGACGTTGTTGTGGACTAATATTTAGCACTTCTTACCTTCTTTTCCGTTTTTCTTCTTTTCTGCCTGTCAATCTGTACCGGGTTCGGTTCCCGAGAGTTGTTCCTGGCTTAACGGATTAATAGTAGAATCGGTTAAGCCTGCAACAATATTGCGGCAAACGCATTTGCCAGCGGGGCCGATATATTCAATAATGGTGCGACGTGCCGGGTGGGATGCCGATGGCAAGCCGGTGGCCCGTAATCTATCCTGTATTAGGCGTAGCGGTGTGCCTTTTACGGGTTCATAAGCCGATGCGACTGCTATTTTTCTTTTTAGCGGAATCGCTAAACCCGGGTAGGAACAATATTGTATACGCTGCACCAATGTGGACTGCCCGGAAACGCCAGCAATAACATCTATCTATTGCAGTCATTGTATGCAGCAACTATGCAGTAACAAGGGTTACTTTGAATTACGCGGTATCGGTAACGGCAAATGCCTGAACATCATAAGTCGAATCCACTGACCAGTAAAAGTTACTTGTGGTTCGCTATTGTCACTGTTGGTCTGGTGGCGGCGTTTCTTTTATGGATCCTGAATGGTCGAATCGATGACCACCGGGAATATCATCGTTTCATCGCCATGGAATCGGCAGCCGGCGTCGCCGACGAAGTATCGCGTTTCGTGGATGAGCGCAAACGGCTGGTGCAACTGTTTGCCGACCAGCATCTGGATGCTATCCGCGCCGTGGCTTCGGAGCCGGATAATGACGAATACTATAACCGGTTAAACAATCTAATTAACAAGTATTTCCCCGGACATTTTGCCTTTACCGTCGCCAGTCCTGACGGGATTCCTTATTTTGAAGATTTTGACGGCCTGGTGGCGGAGTCCTGCCGCACCGACATTAAGTCGTTTGCCGAAAAACAATATTATCACCCCTACATTCATCCCAACTATAAAAGTTACCATTTCGATGTTATGACCAATTATGGTGACAAGGAAGGTGTGCTGTTTATCAGCTTTCATGCGGATATTCTCGGTGCGGTGATTCGCGCCGCGCAGACACCGGGTCATCAGTTGATGCTGACGTATCCTGCATTTAATAACCTGATTGAGGTAATTGCGGACGGGGCGCGCAATCATCTTATTCGCAATGACTACCGGTTGTCTGAACAGGAACAACAAAGAATATTGATCAATGTACCGGTGACGGGGACCCGCTGGGATGCCGTGGATTTACGCGAACCGGGGCTGTTTACTGATTACAACAAAAAGTTATACACCGAAGCAGCGATGATATTTTCCGTTTTTGTTATTGCCGCGTTTTTTATGGTGCGCCGGTTGCGGCGGGAGGAATTGCAACGCGAACTTGCCGAACGCCAACGCCAGGACCTGATGGGTGTTATCAGTCATGAGTTTCGCACGCCGGCATCGGCCATTCATGGCGCGTTGGAGCTGATATCTCGAGGTACGGCCGGGCCGATTAACGCGGAAACCAGGCGCCTGGTTGATCTGGCGGAAAGCAATACCACGCAGTTGTTAACACTGGTTAACGATTTTCTGGATCTGCAAAAATATGAAATCGGTAAGTTGCATATGCAAATGACGTTGTGTGAGCTGCGCCCGATTATCGATGCCGCCATCAACAACAATCAGACCTATGCCCGCCATTTTGGTGTAACGTTTTTGCTGAACGATAACAGCGTCGATGTCAAGCTTAACTGTGACGCTCGCCGCATTGAACAGGTGTTGGCGAACCTTTTATCCAATGCCGCCAAATACGGCGCGAAAAATGATGTTATTGAAATCCTGTTGACCAAGCCCCGCGAATCAACGGTGCGTGTCAGCGTTATAGATCATGGAGATGGCGTTGCAGCGCATATTAAGGATAAAATATTTCAAAAATTTGTCATGGCCCGTACGGCAAAACGTGGTAAAGTACGCAGCTCGGGGCTGGGGTTGAGTATCTCCAAAGCGATTATCGATGAACACGGTGGTAACATCGGTTTCAGTTCCGAGCCTGGTCGAGGCGCGACCTTCTATTTTGAATTGCCAACAGTAACTAGTTGATCTCGGGTTCTTTTCGGCGGTATGCAATGGTTGTTGCGGTATCACCACAAAATCTCATAATAAGCAAACGGGCGAAACTGTTATTGCCCCTTCCGTGCCTGCAAACACGTTGCAGCGTGCGCGGTGCTGCGCTTCGATGAATAGGGTAAACAGTTGTTGCTCGAGGCAACGCGCGAGTGATGCATGAATAGCTTTTAAAAAGTAGTAGCAGGAAATGTTAGAGCATAAAGTGTATTAAGTTTGAAAGCACTAAATGTTTTGGTAAACAGAATTTGTTGTTAATCAGTCGATATATTAAAATCTGATGTTGACTTTGAATCCCCGGCAGCGAGAGGCTGTGCGCAATATTGATGGCCCCTTGTTGGTTCTGGCCGGTGCCGGCAGCGGCAAGACGGGTGTTATCACCCACAAGATTGTCTACCTCATTAAGGAATGCGGTATCGCCCCTTCGCGGATAGCCGCTGTTACCTTTACCAATAAAGCCGCCCGTGAAATGAAATCCCGTGTCAGCGCGCGGCTGTCAAAAAAAGACATCAAGGGATTGACCGTTTCCACGTTTCACAATCTCGGTTTAAGGATCATCCGTAAAGAGCATAAGCACCTGGGTTTCAAGTCGCATATTTCCATTTACGATTCCCAGGACAGCCAGATGCTGTTAAAGCAACTGGCGCCTAGCAGCCTGTTAAAGGTATTGCCCGCTGATCAGGCGTTGACCCAGATTTCCCTGTGGAAAAACGGCGGCGTATCACCGCAACAGGCGCTGGAAACGGCCGATACGGATATCAAACAACAGCTTGCCTCCCTGTATGCCGCTTATTGCCATCAGTTGAAAGTCTATAACTCCGTGGATTTCGATGACCTTATTTGTTTGCCGGTGGCTCTGTTTGAAACGCAGCCAGACATATTAGAGCGTTGGCAAAACCGTATTCGTTATTTACTGGTCGATGAATATCAGGATACCAACGCCGTGCAATATCAATTGGTCAAATTGCTGGTGGGGGCGCGCGGGGCATTAACCGTTGTGGGGGATGATGATCAATCCATTTACGCCTGGCGCGGCGCGCGGCCGGAAAATCTGGCCCAGTTAAAAACGGATTTTCCGCGCCTCGAAGTGGTTAAGCTGGAGCAGAACTATCGTTCCAGCAGCTGTATATTGAAAGCGGCCAATGGCCTGATCAGTAACAATCCCCATATCTTTCATAAGAATCTTTGGAGCGAATTGGGATTTGGCGAGCCGCTGAAAGTCATAGAAGCCCGCGACGAGGAACACGAAGCCGAACGCATCGTTAGCCATTTGTTGAACCACAAGTTTCAAAAGCGTACCGAGTTTCGCGATTACGCCATCCTATACCGCGGAAATCACCAGTCCCGGCTGTTTGAGAAATGTATGCGCGAACATAAAATTCCCTATCGCATTACCGGCGGCACATCGTTCTTCTCATTGACGGAAGTGAAAGACATTATGGCTTACCTGCGGTTGCTGGCCAACAACGACGATGACCAGGCGTTCTTAAGGGTGGTCAATACCCCGCGCCGTGAAATCGGCCCAAGTACCCTGGAAAAGCTCGCGCAATATGCCAACCAGCGCGGCGTGAGTTTATGCGAAGCCGGTTACGAGATGGGGCTGTCGCAGTTCCTGGCGGAGCGGCCGTTGCAACGGGTGAGGAAGTTTATCGAGTGGGTGGCATATATGTCGGACCGCATGCAGCGCAGTGATATGATGGCGGCGATCAATGACCTGGTAGACGAAACCAGTTATAAAGTATGGCTGGAAGATATCTGCCGCGACATTCCCACGGCGGAACGCAAAATGGAAAACGTATATGAGTTGTTCGACTGGATCGATCATCTGCTGTCATCATCCACCGAAGACTTAACGCTGGCGCAACTGGTACAACAAATAACGTTAATCGATATGCTGGAGCGGGGCGATGACGACTCTGAAATTCCCGATTGTGTGCAACTAATGACGTTGCACAGCGCCAAGGGCCTGGAGTTCTCCCACGTGTACATGGTGGGTATGGAGGAAAACCTGTTGCCGCATCACGTGAGTGTCCAGGAAGAAAATATCGATGAAGAACGTCGGTTGGCTTACGTCGGCATCACCCGGGCGCAGCGCACCCTGACCTTTAGCCTCGCGGCAAAGCGTAAACGTAACGGTGAGGTGATCGCCTGTGAGCCGAGCCGGTTTCTCTCGGAGCTGCCCGAGGATACCATCCAGTGGGAGCGCACCAGCCAGCAGGACCCCGAGGAACGCCAGCAACTGGGACAGGCTCATCTGGCTAATTTGCGGGGTTTGCTGCGCGAATCCGGCGAAAGTGTTTGAATTTTAAGAGTTAATTGCCCGCGTCGCGTAATGCATTGATAACTCAATTGTATAAAAAATGATAAGCAAGACATAAAATAATTAATCGCCAGCCAGGCTATTCTCTCCCCGGGATTACGATATAATCAACCAGTCTATATGGCAGGTGGCACCTTATGCCGCCCGTTGCCACCTCTCCAGGAAGCTATGTAACAGAGGGAACCTATGAAGCCTTGGTTTTTCAATCAGTTAATAATAGTCAGTGTGCTGGTGTTCCTGATATCCCATGCAGGCGCCGGTGACACCGGTGAAATGGACGTGCCGGAAGCGACTGATTTGGCCTTATTATCATTGCAGTCCAGTCAGCAAAACGTGCCCATATTAATCATGTACGCCGCGGAGTACTGTGAGTACTGTGAGCGCCTCGAAGCAGAAGTGCTGGGGCCCATGTACGAAAGTGGTCAATACCTTGATCAGGTCATTATTCGCAAAGTTATGATCGACCGGACGGGCGATATCCGGGATTTTAACGGCAACCCCATAGATGCAGCAAAGTTTGCCGATCAACGAGGCATTGAAGTCACGCCCACGGTGCAGTTTGTTGACGCCAAGGGTAATGAATTGGTGCCGGAAATGGTGGGTTATAATACGCCGGATCTGTATGCCGGGTACGTTGACAATGCCATAAGCAAATCCCGGGCGGCGATTATGTCGGCGCAGGCGGCTCGATAGCCGCGGTAGGAAATTCAACGCAAAGACGATCGGTGCGGTTCGTTCCTTTTATACCCTTTGTTTTGGGTGCACCACGTCCTACGCGCTAATATATTTGATGCGGTTCGTTCCTCACCGCATCGCATTACTCAACCAAACCTCATTCCTAAACGCATCATTTTTTAGCTTGCTTGAGTTGCTTGCGCACCTGCGTCATGTGGCGGCGGCTGACCTCGAGGCTTTCATCGATGTCCCGGACTTTCACCATCCATTGTCCGGAGGACTGTTTTTCCAGGCTGTCGAGATAGCTGATGGCCACTAGTGCGTTGCGGTGGATACGCATAAACCGGTCGCCAAATTCTTCCTCCAGGGATTTGAGGGATTCATCAATGATGACTTCGCCTTTCTTATGCCGCACGGTGACATATTTTTGTTCGGCATGAAAATAATAGATTTCCTCGATGGGTACCAGGTGGATATTGCCGCTGATCTGGGCGCTAATGTGGGTACGGTTGTGATCAGTCTCTTCATTTTTACCCAGTTCCAGTAATTGCGCACGATTGACTTTGCGGGCTTTTTTCAGGGCTTCTTCAAGACGGTCCCGGCGAATGGGTTTTAACAGGTAATCCACTGCATGACTGTCAAACGCCGCCAGCGCATGTTCGCTAAACGCCGTGGTAAATATAATCGCCGGTGCGTTTTCCAGGTTTGACAAATGATAGGCCGCCTCCAGTCCATCCATGTCCGGCATGCGAATATCCATTAAAATAATATCCGGGTTTAACTGGCTGCACATCGACAATACTTCCTTGCCATCATTGGCTTCGCCAACCACCTGGTAAGTTTCACTTTCATCGACCAGGCGCCTTAGGCGTTCCCGTGCCAGGGGTTCATCATCTGCAATTAATATGTTCATTGACGTTCCAGTACATAAGGAAAGCGAATCGTTAATTCATATTGTGTTCTGGTTTCGTTGATCTGCAACCGGCCCTGGGAACCATAAACTGCCGACAGGCGCTGGCGGATATTTTCCTGCGCCATTTTGTTGCTGGCTCTTTCGACAGGGCGGGTATGCTCAGGCATCGGATTGGTGATGGTAATGGTAATAATATCTTTCTCCAGCTTGCCTTTAATATCAATCGTCCCGCCGCCACGGATATGCTCAATCCCATGGTAAATGGCATTTTCCAGTAACGGTTGTATGGTCAGTTGCGGTATCAGCGCGTCGCCGGGCAAGTCATCAATGCACCACGTTACATCAAGCCGGTCACCCATGCGTAGTTTTTCTATGTGCAAATATCGCTTTGCCAGCTCCCATTCGTCGCTTAACCTGACTTCGTAACTGGAATCTGCCAGCGTTCCGCGAAACAAATCGGCCAGGTCTTCTGTCGCCGCTTCCGCCAGTTCCGGGTGGCTGCGGGTCAGGCTGGCAATGGTATTGAGACTGTTAAACAAAAAATGTGGCCGGATGCGTGACTGCAATGCCTGGATACGGGCCTGGGATTTGGCCTCCAGGTTTCGCGCCCATTGATGCTGCACATAAAAATAGCGCAATGCCACCGCTGATACGATGGCGCTGATGCCCAGGTTGCGCCACAAAAAGTCACTGTACCAATCTACCCGCACCGTGGGGTCCACGGTCATCCAGCGCACCGTCCAGAACGTCACTTCACTGACCATGGTCGTTGTGACGATCAGTACAATATAACTAGCGGTCGCCGCCGCATTAACATTAAGTTTTCGCAGCCAGGGCCGAACAATGCACAAAACACCGGCGCTGATTAATGCTACCCACTGGATGAACAGGGAAATGATCCCCAGGTCCTCCCAGCGGCTGCCTGCGCTGTCCAGTGGTGCCAATGCCAGTACGATCGCCAGTAATTCCGCGATCAGTATCACGGCAAATACCATGCGTACGTTGCAAAAATCGGGCAGGAAAAAGTCGTTATCGGCACCGGATTCCCTGTTTTCGGTGGAATCGTGGCCATTTTTTGGAGTTTCCATACGTTATAGTGTAGTCCCAAACGCGTTGTTACCGCTTAGCCGGGTGGCAGCGTCGCAATATAGTGCCAATATCGACTATACTGCGCCATACCTGAATGTCGTAGTGGATTATAATCATGGCGAAAAAAGAAAAAACCGTTGTTAAGCCCTGGGGTGGCCGGTTCAGCGAACCCACCGATGCCTTTGTCGAAGCCTTTACCGCATCCGTTGGCTTTGATCGGCGCCTTTATGCCCATGATATTGCCGGTTCCATTGCCCATGCCCGTATGCTGGCCAAAGTGGGCGTGTTGACCAGCGAAGAATACGAAGCCATCGTCGAAGGGTTGCAGGCCATCAAGGACGATATTGAGCACGGCCGTTTCCACTGGAACGTGGCCCTGGAAGACGTGCACATGAATATCGAGGCCAGTCTCACTCAACGCATTGGCGACAGTGGTAAAAAATTGCACACCGGGCGGTCCCGCAACGACCAGGTGGCCACGGATATTCGCCTGTTCGTGCGCGAAGAAATCGATGCGATTACCAAACAGTTAGCGCGGTTGCAAACCGCGCTGGTGGATTTGGCCGAACAGCACACCGACACCATTATGCCGGGTTTTACCCATTTGCAGACAGCGCAACCGGTTACATTCGGCCATCATTTAATGGCCTGGTTCGAAATGCTCAAGCGTGACCGGGGCCGGTTGAGTGATTGCCGTACGCGGGTCAATAGCATGCCGCTGGGCGCCGCGGCGCTGGCGGGTACCAGCTACCCTATCGACCGCAATTTTACCCGTGATTTGCTGGGTTTTACCGAAATTGCCGAGAATTCCCTGGATGCCGTCAGCGATCGGGATTTTGCCATCGAATTCCTGGCTGCCTGTTCCCTGGTGATGACCCATTTATCGCGATTCGCGGAGGAATTAATTTTATGGTCTTCGGCCCAGTTTGATTTCATTGAATTGGGCGACAGCTTTTGTACCGGCTCGTCCATTATGCCGCAGAAAAAGAATCCCGACGTGCCGGAACTGGTGCGCGGTAAAAGCGGCCGCATCTTCGGTCATCTAATGGGCTTGCTAACGTTAATGAAAAGCCAGCCGCTGGCCTACAACAAGGACAACCAGGAAGACAAGGAGCCGTTGTTTGACACCGTGGATAACGTCAAGGGCAGCGTGCGTGCCTTCGCGGATATGGTGCCTACAATAAAAGTTAAGGCTGACAATATGCGCCAGGCGGCGCTCAAGGGTTTTGCCACCGCCACCGATTTGGCGGACTACCTGGTGGCAAAGGGCGTGGCGTTTCGCGATGCCCATGAAGTGGTGGGCAAGGCGGTCCAGAAAGGCATTAAGCAAAATAAGGACCTGGCGCAAATGTCCCTGAAGGAATTGCAAAAATTTTCCCCCGTCATTGAGCAGGATGTCTTTGACGTGTTGACGCTGGAAGGTTCCGTGGCCGCCCGCGATCACATTGGCGGCACCGCGCCAACCCAGGTACGGCAGGCCATCGAGCGTGCCCGCCAGTGGCTCACCAGCTTTCAAAAATAACAATTAAACGATTCGAAGTTAAAGAAGAAACGTAATTCAAAGGGCATCCGGCGGAAGCACCGTTGAAGCTGCAAAGGTTGAAGGTTAGCGCCATCAAGCGCCATCGCACAATCCGCCGTTACGCGTTACCGTCACTCTGTATGACAATATTCAATGTCTTGAAAGCCGCTACCGGCCGTTGCCAACACTACAGCTATTGCTTATTCCTGCTAGGCATTGCATTGATCCAGTCACCTTCCTGGGCGGCACCGCCAATTCATCCATTGAGCACCACTAATCTGAGTCCCGTCTCATTGATCCAGGGCCTGCCCCCGTCACACGGCGCCGCGGTGGCAACTCCCGGTGACTGGCAAACCAGTATTGACTATTCCCACGCCAATAATTTTACCCATAACAGCACCGCCAATGAACAGGTGTTTCTGGACGGTGCGACCACCCGCGTTGCCTTGTCGGTGAAAACCGGGTTGTTCGCGGATACGGACATGGAGCTGATGGTGCCGTTCATCAAGCACTATAATGGTTCGCTCGACAGCTTTATTGAAAACTGGCATGACTTTTTTAATTTGCCGCAAAACGGGCGTAAACAGTGGCCGCGCGATCAATTGCTGTATATGTATAAAAGAAACAACGTGACCCAATTGGAAATCAACGAACCGGTCAGTGGTATTGGCGATGCCCGGTTGACCTTGGGCTTTAAGCTGAACCGCCACTGGTTTCCCCGCCAAAAGCGCCTTGCGCTGAAAACCGCTATCAAATTTCCCACCGGTGACGCGCCAAAACTTACCGGCAGCGGCGGTTATGGTATCTTTGCCTGGCTCACTGGAGATTCCGCCACACAATGGTTTCAGTTTCCCGGACTGACTTACTACCGCGCGGGTATAGCCTGGTTGCAGGATGGCGACGTCATGGAGGATCAACAACGGCCCTTCGCTGCTTTCGGGGGTATTGGTACCGGTGCGCGATTTTCCGAACGGATCGTTCTACAGTTGCAACTGGATACTCACACTTCGTTGTACCGAGATAGCAGCTTTAATGAAATAAACCAGTATGCCCTGATGTTTACCATGGGCGGCAACCTGAAGCTGACAAATTCCTGGAACCTGGATATTGCCGTGGTGGAAGACCTGTACGCGCATACGGCGCCGGATGTGGTGTTCCAGTTAAAACTCAACGGCCGGCTTTGATGGGTTTGCCGTAGCGTGCGCCGTGCGCACGTTTAAAATAATAAAATTTCACGGGGTTTCGTGCTACAACGACGGCAGGTTGTTGCCGTGAAACAGCAATTTAACAAACGGTTCGTCGTCGTGCAGATCAATCTGGATGCGGGTGATCGATGCATTGGCTACGTGAATACGGAACATGTTTTCCACCGGTATCTGTAACAGGTGCGTCAGGACCGCTCTTACCACTCCGGCATGAGCCACGATCAACACATGTTTTTCCCGGTGTTTTGCCGCAATATCCTGCCATGCATCGACAATGCGTTGCCGAAACGCATTGATGTCTTCCGCATCAGACGGTCGGTGCTGCAACGGATCACGCATGGCACGTGCCACCGTTAACGGATCGGCACTGTTTAATTCCGCCGGCGTACTGCCTTCCCACTGGCCCCAGCGTATCTCCTTGAGACGGTCTTCAAATTCCAGGGGAATGTCGTGTCGGTTGGCCAGTTCCTCGGCAAAGGCGGCGCACCGCACCAGGGGCGAGGTAACGATAACCTGCCAGGGGTTGTAATCGGCCACAGCATCGCGCATTTGCTGCCAGCCTTTATCGCTCAAGGGGTCATCGATTTGTCCGCGGTAACGTTTGCCGCCCAGTGGTTCACCATGGCGAATAATATCGATCAGCGTATAGGGTGTCTCAGCCATATCGCGAGCAACATTGTTACGTTGTGAAAGTTTGGGATCAGCCGGTCCAGCCCGCCAGGGTGAGCAGCGCCAGGACCGTCACCCACAGGATAACACTGCGCCAGCATAGGGCCAGTACGTCATGCACAGTTTCAATGTCGAATAGGTGTTGATCAGCATCAAGTTGCAGCGCTCGTACACCGGTATGGAACAGGGTGTCCGCCGACTCCGCGGGGTTCAGGTAATCATGGGAAATGCGCCCCCGCCATTCCTGCAAGGTGTCAAGAAAGCTGCCGGTAATGGCAAACGCCAGTGTCGTCAGTTGGGCGGGTACCCACAGTAAAATGGCATATAGCATGCGCGCCGAGTTATTGAATTCCATGTACTGTGAATCATCCTGGTCCTCGATCGCGTTATTGTAGAGCGCGTCGGTTATCCGGAACATAAGCGCGCCCATAGGACCCAGTAGCACAAACCAGAAAAATACTGCCAATAGGTTATTATTGGTGCTGACCAGCAGTTTTTCACAGATACGGCGATGAATGGCCTGTTCCTCGTCCGGTACGTCATTACCCAGAATATTCGCAGCATAGGTTTTCAGGCTGTGCTCGTCTTCATGTTCACCGGCATCCACGTAAAAACGGGCCGTTGGTAATATTCGCCTGGGACCCATACTGTAAACCAGGATCACAATGGCGAACAAAAAGCCCAGCAAGCCCATGGCGTCATAAAGCGCGGTATAAATGATGGCGCACAAAAACACCGGCAACAGGATGATAATGACCAGCCCTGCGGTGTCGTTCCAGAATTCCGAATGGGAGAACTTTTCTTTTACCCAGTCGGCGAAGGACACGCTCCAGCCAAAGCTGCGCAGTTGTTCGACGGTATCGAAATAACGTTCGATGGCCAGACTGAATAATATTGCGAGTAAACTCATAATAGCGCCGGTCCCTGGTTGGATTGTGGTTATTTTAACCCATGATGGCCTGCTTTTTCATGCCATAAATCAGGTACATAATAACAGATGCGATTAACAGTTACAGCAGCGTTTGATCCACGCTGTGTCAGCATCGGCGCTCAGG
>JASFOJ010000024.1:0-41622 GCA_050116575.1 Gammaproteobacteria bacterium
AATATTGCGGATAACATCGCCAAACATACGCATACGCAGATTTTTCTGCGTTGCTTTTAAAAATTCGTCTTCCAGTTTGCTAACTATGTCGATATAGTCCCGGTCGGTAATTTTGTTATCAGGCGTTTTCTCCAGTAATTGCTTGAGCTTGATGTAGTATGCGGCGCCAACAATGGAACCACCCGAGACCGTTGAAATTACCTCGACGTGTTTCAACATGCCACGTTCCGCCAGCCTCGCTAACGCGCCAATATGAAAAAAAGACGCCCTGAAACCACCGCCGGACAATCCGAGTCCGAGCCGGGACTCCTTTGCTGATTGATTCATGACAGACCTCTCCTTGTGATGTATTGTTATCGTTTTCGAGTGGAAACGGCAAGATGAAACGCTATAAAGGATTATAGCTGACTAATTAATAATTGGGGGAAACCTTTACGAACCTATCACAGCAGGAATTACAAAAAGATTACATGGAGATGCTTAAAGTTTCTTCACTATTCCTGCTAGCTGTGTTGGAACAAGCAGCCTGGATGAAGTAGTACGTTATCCGCGGGGAAAATTAATAATTCATTCCTGGATTTCACGGTGTCCATCCAGGCTACGGCACGGTCCAGTATGATGTTTGCTGCAACCTGACTATTACTGCTACGCGCTCGTTACGCCCGCGAGATGTATTCTCCGGATTCAGTATTTACCTTGATAATCTCTCCGGGAGACAGGTATTCGGGAACCTGTACCACCAGGCCGGTACTAAGCGTTGCCGGTTTGGTGCGAGCCGATGCGGATGCACCTTTGATGCCGGGAGCGCATTCGGTAATTTCCAGCGTTACCGTAGCCGGTAATTCGATGCCTAGAATGGCGTCATCCACTATCAGCGCCATGATGCCTTCCTGGCCATCGACAATGAAAGGCAGTTCGTCTTCGAGGTCGTCCTTTGACATGACATATTGTTCATAGGTTTCGCCGTCCATAAACGTACAGCCATCGGCGTCCCGGAAAAGTAGTTGCACCGCCCGCCGCGTAAAATCCACCGCGTCGACGTTCTCGTCCCCTTTATAGGTTTTTTCAAATTTTTGTTTGGATACTACATTGCGCCCGGTTACTTTATATAATGTGTTTCCACTGCGAGATGACGGTGATTGCACCTGCATATTTTTGATTACGATGATTTGTCCATCGATTTGCACGACCATGCCTTTTTTAAGTTCGTTGGTTTTCATTATTGCCTCTTGATACCGATTTTTTACTACTCGTTTTATGGCCTGATAGGGCAGTCGCCACCGCTACCCAAAGCCACCAATTATACCCATTAATTTTATCCATCCCATTGAGCGGCAATGGCGGGCCACTTTCCCTATTCTTCCAAGACCGTCATTATGCCAAAACACTCGCCGTTTTATACCCCTTTTTCGAGAATAGTCCCAGCTGGTGAAATCTACCAATGAACGGCGCTGACTCTCGTCCCACGAAACGTCTATTAGGTGATTGGTGCTTCGCAACACCATTTACATATGCTAAATCCTGTTTCTACAAAACCGATTCGGCAGGTTTTCCCTTACAGTAACCTTTGGTTTTTACCGGCGATCTTTATTGCATATCCGACCGTCAAGCTGTGATAATCCTTGCTTGGCGTTACACTATTCGCACTCACACGAAAGGTCGAAAATATGCTGTTAGCTTTTGGGTATGGTGAAAAAATAGCCACATCACCCGCTGGATGCCGGGGATTCGTTGCGCTGTTGATCCTACCCGCCTGTTATATCCTTTCCATTTTTTTTGGCAGCGCCGCCCTGGCCGCGCCGGGCCGGATACCCCTGGTGGTGGTGGATACCGCGGAAAAGTCGGCAGTGATCAAACAGGTTCCTTTAACCGGGACGGTAACCTCGCTCACCGTGGCCCATTTGTCGTCAGAGGTCAGCGGTCAGGTCGAGTCCGTTAACGTGGAAGTCGGCGATCATGTTATCAAAGGCGACGTACTGCTGCAGCTTGACCGGGAAATCGAGGAACTCACCCTGCAGGCCGCGCGCGCCGCCACCGAGGAGGCCCGCGCGCAACTGGCTGACGCCAAACGGCGTTATCAAAGCGCCAAGCGCCTCAGAAAGCAAAACAACATTTCCGTGGATGAACTCGAAAACCGCAAGGCACAAGTCAATATTGCGCAAGCGGCCTTGCAACGCCAGCTGGCGGAGCAACAACGCCAGCAAGCCTTGGTAAAGCGTTATACAGTCAGGGCGCCGTTTCCCGGCGTTATTAGCGAGCGCAAGGCCGAGGTGGGCGAATGGATTGATCCGGGAACACCGATTCTGACGTTAATCGCGATTGATAACCTGCGGATAGATTTTCAAGTGCCACAGGAGTTTTATCCCCATATCGATGATGACAGCGATGTAACGGTTACGCTGGATGCCATACCCGGTAGAAAATTTGCGGCCCATATCGACGCTGTGGTGCCGGTCAGTGATCCCAGCGCCCGCACGTTTTTAATGCGTGTGCTGATCAACAAAAAGGACGTCAGCATGATGCCCGGTATGTCGGCGCACGGTATGTTGCGTCTCAATACCGGGCGCCGCGGCGTAGTCGTTTCCCGCGATGCCATATTGCACTACCCGGATGGCCGGGTAACGGTATGGGTGGTTAACCAGGGAACGGAGACAACCACAGTATCAGAACAACCGGTAAAAGTTGGTCACAGTTTTGATGGCAAGGTTGCCATTACCGAGGGGCTTAAAAGCGGTACCGTGGTAGTGGTGCAAGGCAACGAATCCCTGCAGGAAGGCCAGACGGTACTGGTCCAGGACAACCGCTAGCAAGCGACGGGGCACTCAGCCATGTTTGACGCCATTGTAAAACGCGGCACCCTGATGACAGTGATCGTATTGATCATCAGTGTAGTGGGCATCGTCGCCGCGCTGCAAATACCCGTGCAAATGATTCCAGACCTGGAAGTGCGCACTATTACCGTGATTACATCCTGGCCCGGCGCCACGCCCCAGGATATGGAAAAAGAAATTGTCATTGAACAGGAAGAATACCTGCGCAGCATTCCCGGCCTGCAGCGTGTCGTTTCATCGACTTCCTTCGGCCGTGCTTTCGTTGAACTGGAATTTCCATTTGGTATCGACCTCAATGAAACGCTAATCCGCATCAACAATGCGTTGTCCCAGGTCCCCTCTTACCCCAACAACGTGGATGAACCCCGTATCTATGCCACGTCTTTTTCCAGCAATTCGTTCATGTATTTCCGGGTAGCACCGTTAAAAGGCAATCCACGCAACCTGGACATGGTGGTAATGCAGGACTTTATCGAAAACAACGTCCGCACCCGCATGGAAACCGTGCCCGGTGTCTCCCAGGTCAACGTCTATGGCGGCGCCGAGCGCCAGATCCAGATCCTGCTGGACCCGGCGCGGCTATCGGAACGCAACATTGCCATCGCCGATGTGCGGCGCGCCATTACCGAACGGAACCGGGATATTTCCGCCGGCGAAATCGAATCCGGCAAGCGCCGTTACCTGTTACGCACCATTGGCCGTTTCAAGGACCTGCAGGAACTGCGCAACCTCATAATCGATCGTCGCGGTGATTCGGTGATACGACTTGGCGATGTCGCCCAGTTGAAACTGGACCACTTCGAACTGTCACGCCTTTCATACACCGACGGTGCTCCGGTCATCGGCATGTCGGTGCGGCGTCAGCCGGGTTCCAATGTCATTAACATCAAAAAAGGCATGATGGAACAAATGAAGGCCATCAACCGTGAAGTGTTAAACCCGGCGGGTATGTACATGCGCCTCATTGCCGACGACGTCGGCTACGTACAGGCGTCCATTCAAAATGTCTGGCAAAACCTGACGATCGGCGCCATCTTTGCCAGCCTGGTGATGTATTTGTTTCTACGTTCCGGCCGCGCCACCCTGGTGGGCGTCATGGGCATCCCGGTGTGTACCATCGCGGCCTTTATTGGCTTACTGTTAACGGGCCGCACCGTCAACGTCATATCGCTGGCGGGGGTGGCATTTGCCATCGGCATGACCCTCGACAACGGCATCGTGGTGCTGGAAAGCATCGAACGGGAACGGCGCCGGGGTACCGACGCCTTGCGCGCCGCCATAGAAGGTGTAAGACGGGTGTGGCCTGCGGTACTGGCTTCCACGTTAACCACCGTGCTGGTGTTTGTCCCCATACTATTTATCAAAGAAGAAGCCGGGCAACTATATTCGGATATTGCCATCGCCATATCGGCATCCATACTCACCTCCATGCTGGTGGCCATCGCCGTGATACCCACGGCCAGTGCCCGATTAAAGTTCGGCACCGATGGCAAGGATAGCGCCAAACAGGCAAAGGATCTTCGCCATCGCATTCTCGCCGGCGTCGACTGGTTCATTAAAAACAACCGGCGCCGCATCGCAGTGATTGCCGCCGTGGTCATTGCCAGCTTCGGGATCATATTGTTTTTAACGCCGGCGGCGGAATACCTGCCCGAAGGGGAAGAACCCAAGACCTTCGCCTCGCTGAGTTCGCCACCGGGATATAATCTCGAAACCATGGCTAAAATCGGCCGCGATCTGCAGGCCTACTTTTTACCATTTACCGAGGATTCGCCCGAACAATTTGATAACGGCGAAACGCAAGTACCGGCCATGGCGTATCTGAATTTGAGCATTCAGCCGCGACGTATCCGGATTATTACTCAGCCCAAGGACCCGGCCCATATCAAGCCCTTAATGGATGCCATCCGCAAAAAATACAGCGAGTACCCGGCCATGCGTTCCTTCGTCACCCGGGGATCAATTATCACCAGCAACTCCGGCGGTACGCGCAGTGTCAACCTGGATATCTCCGGACCCAATCTGTCGGACATTTATGATGCGGCGCTCACAGCATATCGCCGCGCCCAGGAAGTATTCGACTCGCCCCGCTTGCGGGCCGATCCGTCAACGTTATCCCTGTCCCAACCCATGGTGGAAATCAAACCGAAGTGGACCCGTGCCAGCGAAGTGGGCATGACCACCGGCGATTTCGGTTTTACGGTGGCCGCTCTCACCGACGGCGCTTTTGTTGATGAATTTTTTATGGACGACGATAAAATTGACATTTACCTGTATAGCAAGGCAGGAACCGACGCCACACTTGAAAGCCTCAACCAGATGCCAGTATACACACCTATTGGCGCTATTGTCCCACTGTCGTCCATTGCCCGGATTGAGGAAACCGTGGATACTAACATTATCCGGCGCGTCAACGGGCAGCGGACGGTGACGCTCAATATCATTCCTCCCGAAGACGTGGCACTGGAAACCGGTGTTAGCGTCGTGCGGAAGGATGTGGTGGACTATTTGCGTAACGCCGGCAAAATTCCCAACAACATTACCATGGCCATATCCGGTGCCAGTGACCAGTTACAGGCGACCCGTGAAGCACTTACTACGAACTACATTGTAGCCATCATCATTATTTACCTGCTGCTGGTGGCCATCTTTACCCACTGGGGTTATCCATTACTGATTATGACGACCATCCCCCTTGGCGTGGCCGGCGGCATTTTTGGCTTGTGGCTATTGAATGTGATTGGTGGCTGGCTCCCCCTGGTAGGCATACCGCAAATCAAGCTGTCCTTTGATATGATTTCCATGCTGGGATTTCTGATCTTGATGGGAACCGTGGTCAACAATCCCATTCTTATTGTGCACCAGGCCATGGTTAACGTGCGCGAAGCGGGTATGGGTGCCGTGCAGGCGGTACGCGATGCCGTGGAAGTGCGTTTGCGTCCCATCGCCATGTCCACATTGACGACTGTGTGCGGCCTGGCGCCGCTGGTATTTATTCCCGGTGAAGGCACCGAACTCTACCGCGGCGTGGGGGTCATCGTCATGTTCGGGCTGTTGGGCACGGCGGTGGTCTCATTAACCTTTCTGCCCGCTTTAACGATTATTGTGCTTCAATTCAGAAACACCCAGCGTGATCAGCCGGTCACTGCGTAACAACAGTTGCAACTCCCCTCTGCTTACGCCGTTGTTCACCCAGGTGGAACAACAAACGCTCCCTCTGATGAAAAGGTCATGCCGATGTGGCGCAACGCCGCTATGAACAGTAAAATGCGAGCACGGTAACCGGCAGATCCAGACAGCGCAGAATCTACCGGTTTAACTGGAACGGTGACAGTAAGATTATTTAGCGTTGATTTCTTTTTCTGGCAAAACCCAGACCGACCAGACCCAGCCCTAACAATGCAACCGAAGCGGGCTCGGGTACGCCCCGGGCAACAACATCGATCGAGGTAATATCCCACCGAATCTGCGAATCGAAGATACTCTCATCCGATGCCAGTTGGTCGAACTGCATCCAATGCCAGTCCGGTGCATTGATGTCGGCCAGGCTTATGCCGGCCCAATCAGAAACATCCGGCAAAGCATCATCTGCCCAAAGTTGCCCGGCCACGTTCTCCTTACGTAATCCGAACTGATAGGCTTCAATACTTCTGCCGTTTAAGGTATCTCCCACAACTGAATTAGCGCGGACGATCATACCATCGGCAGGCAAAGTAGCAGACCCGTTCTGTTGATCGTTTTGCACAGTTACACCGGTGCTTAGCGAATTTGCAGAAAATCCCGAACCAAAACTGATCGAAAAACTTTGCGCCAAATAATTCCCGTAGTCCGCACTGGGATTGGTATCTGTCGTTGCGATATCATAAACAAACTGCCCACTGACTGAATCGCCCACGCTGACGCCACTTCCTGATACTCCGGAGCCCACGGTATAAATCTCGCCGGTGAAACTCACGCTTATCGGAACCGCCATGACCGACGTGGAAATGGCCAGCAACGATACTGCCCCCATCAAGCTCAATGTCTTCGTCATCATAACGACCTCCCATCAAGTTTTGCTTCCACACCCAACCCATAGAGTACACTTGGTATGAATAAAAATCTGCATTCCCTATACCAACAAAATATATCTAAAAGAAGTCAAATAGTTATGGTTTACACGATCAACCTGGATGGAAAACGCTGTTGATTTCGTAAAGAAAACCGACGGTTAATCACGGCATGTTGGTAACACGGGGTGCACAATATTCAACAATACCCTGACAAATACCATATCGGTCAAAGCGTTAAATACCTGCGCTCTGCGGTCATGATTTGGATGGTAATGTAAAATACTTCGTCGCAACGATCGGTACTAGCTAACAATGCAATGCGTGGGCTATGGTTGTTTATGGAAACTCAAGTGACTCAGGCTGAAGTTGATGGGTTTTGTACAGTTAATCCAGTACCTTGGTGCCCTGGTGAAACACGATCTGCCATCGTTCACCGGTACGTTTCCAGAGCGAACTTCGAATAGAACCTTTGTAGGAGTCATTGACTATATCATTTTTGCGGGCCCGGTAGATGGCCAGCACCATATCCGGCGACAATTGCCGAATCCTGAACTCTGTCAAAGACCAGCGAACATCCTGTTCCTTGGTGAGCAACCAGTCGATCACCTGCTCCCGGGACGTTACCTTGCCGTTGCTGCCGATCTCTTCAAATTCCGGGGCAACAAGCTCATCGAGTAGTTGGGGATTCTTGCGCACATCGGAATGTAACAATTTTTCTTCCAATGCTTTGATGCGTGCTTCGATATTTTTCATGTTGTTGTTATTGCGGTAACGAAGTCGTGCCACAGCTCATCAATAGTCAGCCCATAGTTGTTCTGCCATACGGCAGTAAAACTCTTACCTTCGGTTAAACCAATATAGGATTTTTTAAATGCGCGCGGATCACGCTGTTGCAGATAGCGGACAAATAGCCCGGCCTGCCGGTAGTACATATGGGGTTTTAAACCATAGTCATGGGCGTATTGATGGCCGAAAATACTGCCGCTTTCTGTGGGAATAAAATGATGGCCCTGTTTTAGCGCCTCAATCGCCCGTTGTTCGGTGATTCTTTCCGCTCCTCCGCCTTTTGACGTCACCACGGCCATGCCTTCGTTAAACCAGCCGGTAATGTTGGTAATATATTGCCACGTACCGGTGTATTGACGAAGGTGCACATGGGAAAGTTCGTGGTTTAGTATCAATGGCAGGGATTCAATGGTGGTACGAAGCTTAGATGACAGGTAGATTCCGTTGGTGGACGAACTGCCCCTGGATTTGATGGAAGCGTTACTGAACGTTGCGTAACGTTTTCGACTGTTGAACACGTAGACTTTTATGGCTTGCACGTCCTTGAATTTAACGTACTCGGCCTGTTCCACATCCTTAATGGCGTCCGCCAGCCGTCGCGCCACCGATGTGGCGATATCTTCCGCCCCGTTCTCGTAATAAACGCGGCTGTCCTGTTCAGATTGATTGAATTGATAGGTGAGATGCGCGTACAGGGTTGAACAGCCGGTTGTCAGCAGCGCGAGCACGGCAATAAAAATTCCCCTAGTCATCGCCGGCTACCAGGTAATCTTCCATTCCTTGTCTTCGTTGCGGCTAACCTTGACATCAACCTTTATTTCCTTCTTTTTCGTTGCTTCGCTGGTATCGTCCTCGGCAACAAGGTCTGAAAAATTAATACGCGCCTTGGCCTGATGAGATTTTAAATCGTGATCAGTCTGCATAACCTTTACCGAGTAGGTAGCGTATTTATTAAATAATTGTTTAACAAACTGGCGGTTTTTATGTTTAAAAGAACTGAGATGATCCACGGCGGATAAATCTTTATTTTTAAGGCCTTTCGCCAGCTGCGACAGCATTAGCTTGATGGTTTCCGGCTCCTGTTTAGCCGCCGCTTTTTCGTCCTGAATCATGCGCCGCAGGATCACGATTTGTTTTTTGCCGTAGTCGATACGTCGCAGTGTGCTCACGATATCTTGCGCCTTTTTAAACCGGGCCTCGTTCAGGTATTGATAATATGACGATACATAGTAACCGTAAATACGGTCAATACCCTCCTTGGCTTCCTTGTTTGACGGACTGATACGCAAGGCCTTGCGGTAGCGGTCATAGGCGTTCTTGCCGGCCGGCCGGGTCAGATTGCCGCGGATAAAATCCCGTTCCGCAGATTTCAGCAACGTGACGATGGATTTACGCCGCTCTACGATTGCCGATAGTTTCGATTCCGCCTCGGCAAGCACCGACGCACCGGGATTAATGGACTCAATTTTTTTGTAAGTTTTTTCGGCACTGGATATCCGGCCGGATTTTATCTGATCCCGCAAAAAGTCCGACAGTTTGGCAACAATCTTGGTGACGCCTTTATTGGCCCTTTTGTTATCGGGATCGATCTCCAGCACTTTGGTATACAACGCCAGTGCATTGGCGGATTTCGGCCGGGTCAAATGGTTACGCTTCATATAGCGATCGGCCTGATCAAGATGCCTGGCGACCGTTTTCAGCTGTTTTTCATAATCCTTCAGCCGGGCCTGCAAAGGCTTGATCACCTGGGGATCGTCGGTAATCTGCTTCAGTTCCTGAATTTGCTGTTTGGCCTGTTGCCAGGACTGCTCGTCAATCGTGGCATTGATCAGGTTCTCATAGCGATTAACCAGAGCCGCCAATCCTTGCCGCGCTTCGGCGTTATCCGCTTGCAGGGTAAGTACTTTTTTGTAGCGGTAAACGGCACTGTCATTTGCGGGTTCAAGTATACGGCTATTGGCAATATCCAGTTTGGCCTGCGCCAACAGGCCCTGCACGAGATCCTGTGTTGCCTGTTCAATGGTGGATTCATGGTCTTGATTGTTAACCGGTGAATCTGCCGATTGAGTAACCGGCGATGCTGTTGCCGATCCCGTCTCTCCCGCTTTAACCTTCAATGTTTTTGTGGGCGCCGCATCGTTACCGGCGCCAATCAACAAACCAACCGCCATGAAAAATACAACCACAAGACCTGTACCGGCGGCGGCCAGTTTCTGGGTTTTAGTACGTGACGCGAAAAACACTTTAAGTTTGCCGGCTGCATAGCTTGCGCCAGCCAGCGCCTTTTGCACCATGGCGCCCAGTTGACGCTGCCATTGCGCGATAAGACTAACCTTCGCGGGCGATTCTTTGTGAGCTTCAGTAAACGCCGTTTGCGCTGGAGCAGCAGATTGCGCCGGCGAAGGTTTTCCCGTTGTCGATTGTGGTAAAGAACCAATTGTAGTTGGGTCTTCGGCGGTATTAACACGTGCTGCAGCCCCTTTGGCCCTATCCACTGGCAAATCAGGTTCAGCACTGTTGATCATTTTCCCGGTATTTGGCGCTGAGGCATCGCCAGACGAGTTATCCGTCACCTGGCTGTCTGTTTTATCGTTGGAGCTTTGATGGGGTGGCCGGTAGTAAACCCGAGTGCTGTCATCGTCGTCTTCGTCTGCCGGGTGTCCTGTGTTCGACGTGTTGTGCTCGGCTTGTCCCCGAACAACAGTATCATCAACGACAGCGTCTATATCCTGTGAATCAGCCGTTGTTGCGGTATCGGTTTGCGAAACCGCCGGCAAGGGCGCCACTTGTACCCTGCCCGTAAGCATATCCGCCCACTCCAACACACTGCCGGGGCGCTCTTCGGCATGGAACCTCAGCGCATGGTCAACCGCCAGTTTCATCGCCTCGCTGTATGGCAAGTCCGCCATCCGGCTCAATGGTTGGTATATATCGTTTTTGTTTTTCAGCAGCGCCGAACCACGTTCCATGGCATCCGCGGGTTTGGCGCCGGTCATACAAAAGTACAGCGTTGCACCCAGGCCGTAGATATCGGTCCAGGCCCCCTGCGCATCTTCGGATTCATTGTATTGCTCAAACGGCGCGTAACCGGCGGTGACCAGGCTGGTAAGCGCCCGGGTCTGGCTGCCAACGGTCTGGCGGGCGGAACCGAAATCCAGTAACACGGGTGAACCGTCGCTGCGGACATATATGTTGGAAGGTTTGATATCACGGTGAATAAAACCGGCGTCGTGCACCAGTGCCAAACCTTCCACGATGGGAATAAACAAATCCAGTAAATCCCGCTCGCTGAATGGCGCCCTTTCCATATACGCAATGGCCAGGTCATCGCCTTCCTCGTACTCCATGACCATATACGCGGTATTGTTGTGTTCAAATACGCTGACAACACGAATAATGGCAGGATGGTTAAATTTAGCCAGCGTTCTTGCTTCAACCAGGAAACGATGCAGCCCCCAGTCAAAAAGCTCCTTGTGATTATTGGTAACGGGATGCACGGTATCCGTTGCATCGCGGCAGGCGAAATCGAGGGGGAGATACTCCTTGATGGCAACTTTGCGTTGCAGGTTGCGGTCCAGCGCCAGATACGTTATGCCATAACCACCGCGGCCGACAACCTCCAGCAACTCATACCAGTGCAGCAAGTACCCGATGGGTAAAGCGTCTGTGGAACCTTCGCGTCTGAAATTATTATTCATATCGCTCTTAATGAGATTGGTTTATGACACCATCGTGGATACCACCACTTATTACGGTGAAATCAGTCATTGCCGCGCAATCATTCGTCGTAAGTCGTTTCATCGCTAAAATATGTACGTTAATCAAACAACCAACCTGCCAGGCGGAAAAATGAGAGACTATCCGACAAAATTGTCTCAAACTTTACGCAGCGCACGATACAAATTATTGCAGGTTCTGTTTGTGCACTATGGCACAACCGGTAATATTTTAATCGCAATTATAGAATCGCTGCTGCCGGTATTAAAACCATGGTTTATTATTAACAGACCCGATCTACGTCCTCGTTTGTTATTTGGACCACCGGCATCATAACCTTAGGGAGAGGCTTTAAACACGCCGCCATATTTAACTGATCAATAATTGCCCATTATATAGTAACCCCGGCGCCCGGTCACAGAATTACTTTCCTTATGAATCATAAATCCAAGCTACCGGAACACCTGGTTTAATAGACGGACACGGTTGCCACCACAAACATTACCATGACCGTGCCACTTATATGGTTAATGATCAAAAAAAGAATTAGACTTTGTCTAAATTAAAGAATGAATGGGACGATGCCGGGGCTGGCGATACTGACACGATGGCGGTATTGATCATTGTTCATTTCACCCATTGGCAAGCAAACCTCGTATTTAACCAGTGGAATAAATCTTGATGGGTTTTATTTTCCCATAACGGTATAACCCCTATTACATGGATCAGGAAAAACCAAAAAAATCAGAAAAGTTATTATCCGGGATCGGCACCGAACACCAGTTTCGCTGGTTGCGGATCATCGTGGCATTCATTATTGTCATGAATATCCTGGATGCGGCGTTCACCCTGTTGTGGGTGAACACTGGCCTGGCCAAAGAAGCCAATGTACTGTTGCGTTATCTTGTTGAACACTATCCCGTACTGTTCTTTGTCACTAAATTCGCACTGGTTCTGGCGGGTACTTATATTCTGTGGCGCAATCGCTACAACAAATACGCCGTCTTCGGTTTGTTTCTGGCGTTCCTGGTTTATTACGCGTTGCTGCTGTATCACCTGGGGTATTTCAGTCACCTGGTAAGCCGTCATATCTTTGGTCCCCAACCGGCAGCAATGCCATAATAATTACCGCTGATTAATGGCTTTACTGCATACTGAATGATGAAAATAATATTGTCACCTTTGTTTTCGAACAGACTAGCGATTTTGGTAACCATGAGTGGATGGTTGCTGGTTGCGATTCCCGCGGCAAGCGCGCCACTGCTGGAAGATATTGACCGGCGGCTGGAAAATATTAGCCTGGAAAAACTCGCCTACGTGCAGCAGCAACCCGGCAGCACACGTGCGCCATTCACCAGCGATGGGTGCAGTGGCGGGATGTCCGACGGCTGGGAATATCTTGCCGATGCGTTTCCTTACTTCAAAGAGAAATTTGGCGACAAGCCACCGTGGGAAAACTGTTGCGTCGCCCACGACCGGGTTTACTGGCAAGGTGAAACGCAAAACGGCTATGAAAAAAGATACCAGGCTGACCTGAAACTCAAAGCCTGTGTCATCGATACCGGTAATCGGTTAAGCGATGAACTGGCAGCCCGGTTAGATGCCAACAAAGACGAAATACAGGAAGCGTTTACTGTCGCCGCAAAGTTGATGTATCGCGCGGTACGTATCGGTGGCAAGCCATGCACACGGCTGCCCTGGCGCTGGGGATACGGCTGGCCCCATTGCCCCCTGATAATCAACAAGGCTGATGCAGAATAAGCCGCTGCGCCTGGAGCTTGGCAACTAGCAACCGCAGTATGTTTAAGCAAAATCCCGGGGAATGACGCAATCCCAGTTTTCCGAATACACGCGCTTGTCCCCTTCATAGGCATCCAGTTCAGCCCGCAGGCAAAAATCCGTTGCGGACGAGGTTAATACCGTGCGAGTTATGGTTTTTATTCGCCAGTTACCGCGTTCAAAACTGCGTTCCCACAAGGTCTCTCCACGTACCGAATTAAAATCATCACCCTGATAGGTATACCATTCCACGGCTTTTCGCCCTATGGCCAGATCGATGTCCTTGATGTATTGCACACCGTTGTCGTTGATCACCTCCAACGTGGACTCGTCGCTCTCCAGGTCCCGGATCACCCGCCAGTTATGATGTTCCGGTTCGATTATCCGTGTCCTCAGCGCAGGCGCCGCTTCCGCCGGCTCAAAGGGGCGCATATCGTCATCTGCCTGACGCGGCGGCCGTACAGGCAATAGAACCCGGCTTTGCCCGGTAATGACTTTGACCTGGGTGGATTCCGGCGCCGGCCAGGCCAGTGGCCAGTACGACGTGGAAACCGCAATACGCAACCGGTGGCCTTTGGGAAAATGCTGAGCAATATGGTTCAGTTGTATATTGACGCGGTATTGCTTGCCGGGCTCAAGGTACTCCGGATGTTCGCTGCTATGGCGATGGGTTAGATTCAGCAATCCATAGGTAACCCGCGTGGCTTTGTTGTCCGGTGCAATGTCTGACAATCGCACCGCCAGCATGGCAACCGGCTTATCGGCGATAATATCCAGTTCCACTAGCGGCGCACCCAGGATTTCCAGGGGTGCGTCTAAAGGGTCACTGTCATACACCAACGCCCCACCGTCTTCCTGACGCTGGTCATGGGGAAGGTCCGGCGCCGCCGTGTAGGAGCACCATTTGCCGGCAAACAATCCCACACCTAACGGCGATTGCAGGTTGCGGCGCTCCTTTTCGACCTGTTCACCAGCGGGAACCAGCATCCGCGCTGGCGCCAAGGTAAATTCCCGCTGCTCGATATTTTCCGATGGCCATCCGTGTTCACCCACCCAGCGGCCGGGACGCATGTGATAGCGAGTTGTGGGCGGGACGCTTTCCTGCATCCACACTCGCAGCGTAGGCTCATCCATGATGCCGGTTTCAATACCTTTTAACCATTTATCCCACCAGCGCAATGCTTCCTGCAGAAAACCGATCGCCGGACCCGGCACGCCGATATGGGGATATTTGTGTCCCCAGGGACCGATCAATCCCTGACGGGGTACTTTTAGATGTTCCAGCAACCGGAACACCGCATTGGAATAACCGTCCGCCCAGCCGCTAATCGCCATCACGGGGCATTCAATGGCATTGTAATCTTCGCACACGGAACCATGTTTCCAGTAAGCGTCCCGGCGTTGATGTTGCAGCCAGGTTTCCAGCCACAGGCCGCTTCCCCGAAGGCGCTGCAACCACATGTCGCGCCATTGATCGCCAACGACCTCGGGATCAGGCGGACAGGAATTAAATGCAAACATGGTTGACGCCCAGGACAGGTTGTCACCCAGCAGGCAACCCCCCATATGATGCACGTCGTCAGCATAGCGATCGTCCGTCGAGGAGGCGGTGATAATGGCTTTTAACTGCGGCGGACGCATGGCGGCAATTTGCAGCCCGTTGAAGCCACCCCATGATATGCCCATGATGCCCACCTTGCCGTTGCACCAGGGCTGTTTTTCCAACCAGCGTAATATGTGAACGCCATCGTCCAGTTCCTGCTGAAGATATTCGTCCCGTAACACGCCACCCGAATCACCGCTTCCCCGTAAATCAACGCGCACACCGGCATAGCCATGTCCGGCAAAATAAGGATAGATCTGGCAATCACGGGCGCGCGACGAATCGCGTTTGCGATAGGGAATATATTCCAAGATTGCCGGCACCGGATTGGTTTCCGCGCCCTCGGGCAACCAGATACGCGCCGCCAACTGCACACCATCGGGCATGGGAATCCAAGTGTTTTCAATCTCGGTGACCTTGTTGGGATATTCGCGGACAATTTTCATGCTGAATCCTTTTTCGTTGTCGTTGCGCTATTCACGTCAGTGTCTTGTTCATCTATATCAAACGGCAGCATCTCGAGGGCGGCATGATAGTTTTCTTCGAGCTGTTGCTCATCGTCGCCCCCCATAAAAATCACGGCGATTTCATAACTGTAGCTGTCCTGGTCCGGTAAATGAGATAAACGCTGTCCCGGTATCACATGCAACAGTACTTCAGTATCGGGAAACCGTTCCTTGACTCTGTTGATATCTTGCGCACTGGGCACACGCGTAACGGTACCGTCCCGGTAACGGCGCAACATAAACTTGGCCGCCATTTTGTAATGACCTTCCCGGTGCGGAAAATCCGGTGCGTCACCCAGGGCCAACGCAATCATCACCGCGTGGTGATATTCGCCATCCACCATTTTGAACAATGGGCAATGTGACTTGGAAATACGCGTATTGATTTCAAGCAGCCAAACTCGGTCGTCCAGCGGGTTCCAGTAATATTCGATATTAAATGGTGCATTGTTATAATCCAGATGCTGCAGCAGTTTAACGGTAGCCTCAATCATGCGTTGTTGCACCGACACCGGTAAGGTCGATGGATATTGATAACGGGTAAAACACGACTGATGCCTGCCGCCACGCCGTGAATCTACAACGCCATAGATATAAACATTGTGATCGTATACGTAACCTTCCAGGGTACATTGCTCACCGCGAGAAATAATACCTTCGGCAATGCAATGATTACCGTCCACGCGGGCAATATCGGCAGGCAAATCCGCATATCCAAGAATATAGTTAAACGGCTCGGCGAAACGCCCTATTTTATCCCGGATAATCGCAAGGCTTTGCTGCAATTCGTTACGATCATGGATACGAAAACCCAGATACGACGAAGCGGATTTAACGGGCTTTAGCCAATAGGGATATTCCAGATCAATGCTATCCGGCGCAGCAGGATCGAAGGGATTGACTTCGGCAAATTCCGGAACAAACTCCGCAACCACGTCGGTTTGCAACACCCTACTCCAGTACTTGTGTTCACATTTCAAGGTCGCCTCCAGCGTGGGTCCTGGAAGCCCCCAGGGTTGGCGCAGCAACGGCAACATGGTGCTGACTGGAAAATCCCAGTAGCCCGCAATAGCGTCTACGGAACCGGCAAAATCCCGCAGTTTTTGTTGCGCTTTTTGCAAAATATCTTGTACGGGGAAATGATTAGGCCGTTTTATTTCTTTATAAGACGCCAGTGCGTGGAAGCGATATTCAGAGGCATGACGTAGTTGACGCAGTTGCGACAGATTAAAATCCTCAAGACCGACAACAAATATGTTTTTGGCCATGCTGTTGTGTCCCTCAATAGAAGATGTTGCTATAGCGTAGCCAGGCTTATCGGCCCTCCCCTCGTTTTCAATGCCTCGCTTTTATTTCCCTGAAAAACCACCGATAGGCACCCATCAAATGGGGTTATAGCTCACCGCAGTGGAACACTGAATTTCGACGATAATTTATATTATTTGTTAAAACCTGTTCGATATAATTGTTTTATATCAATAAGTACGTAAGACAGCGGGACGGATTTATTATCCGGGTCAGCGCATTGTGGCGACGTTGCGCTACCAACAATGGCGCCGAAAATTCGACGGGCGTTATAAGGCGTGCTGATTATTTCAATTAATAGAGTCTAAAATTTTCCTATAGATGTCACCGCGACAAATCACCAGTAACCGTCTAGAGTTTTGGTATGGGGACCAAAACACACAAATTCACGTTTGATTTTTCCAGCCTGCTGGTATTTACCATCTCGGCGGGGATTGGCCTGTATATTGTCTATGAACTCATTGCCGCGTACGTCAAACTGTTTCACTAATCACTAGCTCTTCATCGCAGCGTTTAGCGTCCGACTAAGCAACTCGTTCACACACCGTAATACCGTACGGCAACGTGTTAACAAAAAACCGCGATTAAAAAGCCACCGCCTGGAGCAGGAGCGATTTTTTTGATTGCGAAACGCGGTGACAATATAACGCGGGAAAGACAATATCAGGCAGGAAAAAAGGGACCGCTAATTTCAAACGTTATGCCGCCCGCCGACGTACCGCTCGTACCGCGCTGCGAACTGAAATACAGTTTATCACCACGATAGTTGAACGCCGGCCCGGTAATCTCCGAGTTGTCATGCCCAACCATTTGCAACACAGGCGTTAGTTTAAGCAACGGTGAAATGGCAACAAGCTGCATATCACCACCGTCTTCGGCCACAAAAATCTCGCCGGTAGGGGACGCCGTTATGAAATCAACGCCGGTTAATATGGGATTGGGATGGGTTTTAGGGTCGTAATAGACCACGAGCCGCTCGTTGGCGATATCGTATCGCCAGATTCTGTTATCGCCCTTGGTGCTCAGGTAAATGATTCCGTCCAGATAGACGATACCTTCTCCGCCATTAAACGCCGTACTGTAGTTCACCTGGTAACGTGTCGGCTCGTGTTTGGCATTGGGATCGGCAATGGGATGCCAAACGACATTACTATGACTATCGTCTGCCATTATCTGGGCAACTTCCAGTTTTCCTTTGGTCAGATCCGGACGTTTTCGATTGTCCACCCCGTCCGGTGTATAACGATACAGCCTGCCGTCGGGTTCATCCTCCGTGAGATAGAGCCGATCGTTGACCGGGTCAAATGCCACGGCTTCATGGGCAAACGTGCCCAATGCGTCCAGCCGCCGCGCCTTTTGCTGGCCGAGAGGATCACACTCCCACACATGGCCGTCGCTGACCTCTTCGCAGGACAACCAGGTACCCCAGGGGGTAGCACCGCCCGCACAGTTTTCGCTGGTGCCTTCCAATATGGAATAGGCATTGCGCAAATCGCCGTTGGCACCGAATACCAGGGCACCAGCGCCCCCGGTCCCACCATTCAATTCACTGTTAGACACATATATCCAGCCGCCGCCGCTCGTTGCGAATGTCGCACCGCCATCCGGCGCCCAGTGCCATACATAGTCGGCATCCGCCAGGGGTTTCTCGTTAGAACGGGCCACCACGCGGGAGGTAAATCCTTTGGGTAGCCGCACGCCGTTTTCATCGGCATCCTGTAGTGGCCCCAGATTGGATATGTTGCTGGTCCGGCTACGAAACAAACGTTCAATCTTTTCGGGCAATACAATATTGCCGCAGGATGACAGCATCAGGGGAGTGATACCGGTAAAACCGGCGGCAATCAGCCCCTTTTTTAACAACAGGCGCCGTTGTATATCTGGCGATCGGGAAGTTGATGGGTACAAATTATGAGGTGCGCCATTGCAAAGCAGGCGCATTAACTGCTTTAGTGTCATTCTAATTCCTACTACCTGAATTTTGTTTGAGGCCGCTGAACTCTTTAATTAAACGGCTTAATTAAACGGCTTAACTAATCGGCTTAACTAAACGGCAACCACGGCTGACGGCTTATCCAGCGCGGAAACGTAACGTACTGGAGGTGTAAAAAACCGGACCTACTATTGATACGACCAGTCCTGTAACGCGTTCAACCGGAAACGGTACCCCTTGTATTCAAATACAGCACCACGCGGAGTGATCTCGGACAACACCAGGCCCGCGCCAAGATTTTCGCCTTCACGCCGCTTCTTGCCATTAATCATCACGGAACGCCTTTCAACGGACGATGAATAAATATGTCCCCCAAAGCTGATCGAAGGCAGTTGCCGGCGGATACTGTCCGGCAAATCCGATATGCGGCCCGCTGGCCCCGGTTCACTGGATAACTCTTTGGTGGAAACTGTCACCGATGGCGGCGTTGATTCGCGCTCAACGGGGGCCGTGTTTCCCACTGTATCGTCCAGTTGCAGTTGTTCTTTGGAAAATACGACCTTGGGTGGTGGCGCTTGTTCAGTTTTAGCTGCGGGCTGTGAGGTATGAGCTGCTTTGGCTTGTTGGGAATTTGTCGTTTGTGGTTTCAGCGCCGACGCCGATTTGGGTTGCCGTCGCTGCGGCACAGATTGTTCGCCTGAAGGTGACCGCGAGGATGACACCGGCGGCTGCGCCTGGTCACGACTGGCCAACGCCGATGATGGTGACGGCGTCTTGGCCACAACGGTTTCATCGTCGTCGAGATAGACCACCGCAAAAATCACAACGTTAATGAATACAACGAGGGCCAGAAGCCATATCCAAACATTGCGACGACTATCCCCGGTATCCAGGGAATCAGTCTTATGCACCGATTTTATATCGGGCACTTCACCGCGTTCGCGTTCCTGCTCTGACTTTTTTAAGGCTTCCAGGATATAGGACATCCGAAACTACTCTTTCAACGCTGACAATTGGGCAACTATCTGCCCAGACTGGGAATCGATCGCGCCGGCACTTTGTTTATCCGATCTCGGCGAGGTATTGCTGCCTGTAAGGCGGGGAACATCTTTTTGCAATACACTGTTTAACCGGATCAGCGTTTGCGCACCGGCGATACCATCTGTCTCAAGACCTTCCTGCATTTGGAAATTCTTGACTTCCTTGATCAAGCCGGCATCGTAACTGATCATACCATTGCGGGATAATTCACGGCCGCTGATGTTTGCCAATTGTGACGCCAGCCACTGCACATCCGGACCGTTGCTGCCGAGACGAATAACCCCGTTAAAATCCGGTGGCAACTGCCATAGTGCCGTATAGTCACCGAACCAGCGTGACTCGACGTCCGGCAACGAGGCCACCACGCGATGACCACCCACGGACAGGATCGCCTGGTTGTCATCCATGCCCACAATCGTGGCATAAACAGTGTCGCCGATGCTGTTGAGAAATTTTAAAACTGCCGGCCGGTCAATAGCCCTGAGATCATGCAGGTCACCATTTTTTGACAGACACCCCAACCCCTTGGTACCGGCAAAATCACAAGGATTCACAACACTCGCGGCAGCAAAGGATTTATTCCATTGTGCAAACAAGTCTCGGTAGGCGTGTTGCCTGCTGTTAGCTTCCGTCTGACCATCGAGAATATCGAGAAAGCTGTCCTGCTCAAGGGTCACCGCGTCCCTGGGTTGTTCCGATACCGGTTCGGCACTGAAGTAGGATTTAATGGTACCCGCCAGCCGGGCGAATTTATCCCGGTGGTCGAAAACCATATAACCGCCGAGCGCTATCAATAACAACGTCACGACGGCGGTACCCACCGCCGCAACTGACCAGGTGCGGCCGGAGCCGGAACGCCGCGACTGTGGTACACCGAACACTTCCCGTGCCGCCCGGTTGAGAATATGGCGGTCTATGTCTTTGCGGTTCTGCACGTACGCGCCCAACATGGCGCGGTCACACAGCAGGTTAATTTTGCGCGGTATGCCGCCGGTATATTGATAGATTTTTCGCAACAACGAATAGGAAAACAACGGCTCTTTCAAACCGGCCACTGCAAGCCGGTGCTTAATATAGTCAATCGTGTCTTTTCGGGACAACGGCAACAGGTGATAGCGCGCGGTAATACGCTGTTCCAGCTGGCGCAGTTCCGGCCGTTGCAACACTAGCAACAATTCCGGCTGCCCAATCATAATAATCTGTAACAGTTTGCGCTGGTTGGTTTCGAGGTTGGTGAGTAAACGCAGTTGCTCCAAAACTTCCATTTCCAGATTCTGCGCTTCCTCCACGATCACAACGGTCTTTTTACCCTGCGCGTTGGTTTCCAGCAGATACCGATTAATACAATCAATAAATGTTTTAAGACTGGTGTTGCCTTGTGGATATTCAATCTGCAACTCATCGCAAATGGTTTCCAGCAGCTCCCGGGCGCTGACTTTGGGATTCAGTACCACCGCCACGTTGGAGTTATCCGGCAGTTGTTCCAGCAGACAGCGGGAAATAGTGGTTTTGCCGGTGCCCACTTCCCCGGTTAACAACACAAATCCGCCATCGGTTTCGAAACCGTATAAAAGATGCGCCAGCGCTTCACGGTGGCGTTCACTCATGTAGAGAAACCGCGGATCGGGCGCGATGGTGAAAGGGGTTTCCTTGAGGCCGAAATAATTGTCGTACATGGATTCGATCGATTAATTGATAGCGCTGGTTACCGAAATGACGGGATTTTCAGCAAAAATTTAATTATACATCAGGATGCTGACCAAAAAGCGGCATTATAGAACATAACATCATGAATCTTCAGCGCTTGCGGCGGGCAGCCGCTGTAGACAACGATCTCCCGGGACGCCCGGCACTGCATGAAAACATCCGCCAAATAACCAATAAACTAATTATTTTCAATAAGTTAAACTACCCGCAATCGCCGCTTTTGAGCCACATGCGCTCGCCCGGCGTGAAACGATTTCAGCGCGTTTTTGGTACATAGCATGCATTGCAGAACATCAGGGAGCGAAATCCGTGGCCGCTATATTACGTTACTGGGAGTTAGATACCATAGCCGCCGACGCGTTCAAAACCGCCTTGCAAATATTGAACCGGACTGAGTGATTGCAGCAGAGGACCGACCACCATGAGTAACCTGGCCGAAAAACCGTTGAACCACCCAATTGTCATGGAGCGCAGCCAGAAGCGTTGGAACCTGGTCCATTACCTGCGCGTTTTCAAGGCGGAAAACAACGAACTCATCGGCCACCTGGTGGATATCACAACCGAAGGTATGATGCTCATCAGTGAACAACCCATCCCGCTGGAGTCCACATTCAATTTTCGCATGGAAATCCCAACCGATGATGGCATTCCGCAAATGGTTGCGTTCACAGCGGAAAGCCTGTGGACCAAGAAAGATGTTAATCCCAATTTCCATGACACCGGCTTTCGGCTGCTGAACCCCAGTCAGCGGGCCCTAAACGCCATTTCTCGCCTGATTGAAGAACTGAAATTCGAAAACTGACATGGCTTCCATGGCTGCGCCGGCCCGGAAGTGACGGCCATCCGGCGCCACGCCACGCATTCCTTTAGCTGCAAATACCCCTACCGAGAGTGATATGGAATCGCGCGGCGCGAACCGTTACACTTTTTTAATTATGCTGTTTATTAATAGCTACAGCATCGGTAACCCATTTCAGTCATCAACCAGTCAGTCAACCGTGTCATGAGCAATTCAGGCTGCAGCGCCGAACATACCGAACCCTATGCGCTCCGCGTCGTGGGTAACAGCATGTGCCCCGAGTTTAACGACGGCAATATCATTATCGTTGATCCCGGCCTGCCCGCGTGCCACGAAGCCTTTGTGGTCATCGATTACGGCGGCGAGGTTTTGTTTGGGCAATACCGGGTCGAGGAAGGCCGCCACTGGCTGTATTACCTCAATCCGGATCATGATGCTGTTGAATTAATCGGCAAATTTGAATGCAAGGGCGTGATCGTTCAGCGCTCCACCGGGCGGCGCAAGGAACTGAAACATTACGATTATCCGCTCACCTATTACTGAAACAACATCCCGCTTGCTGTTCACTTCTCACTAATTCGTTTAGAACCTGCACCATCTTGTAGCAGACCCGTCACTGTATTGCGATTCGTCATTACACTTGCTTGATAAAGTGTTTTACACTTGGCGATAAAGACAAGGTGACCGGCTGGACGACAATCCGGATGCCTTTGCTGATTTCCACTATCTATGTTTGTATTGACGTTTGTTGGTGAAGAAACACCTTAACAGGAGACCACGGTGACGACACATTCCCGCATTACCATTAACAATGATGGTTTTTTCCAGCAATCCCTGGGCGAAACCGGTATTACCCCTGAACAACTTGACGCACTGGCACCGCGCCTGGATGGTCTGCGGCAAAAAATCGAACAGTGGAATAATCCTGAAACGGTCAATTTCCTGAATTTACCGGTAACCAACAAACTGGCGGAAATTAAAAAACTCGGCCAGGAGATTCTGCAAAACTTTAACCGGACCGTGGTGTTCGGTATCGGCGGTTCCTCTCTGGGCGGCGAGATGCTGATCAATACCCTGGGTGGTGGCGATCATCACGACGTTGCCTTTTACGACAATGTGGACCCCAACACCCTCGCGGCACTGGATAAAATAGCCTGGAAAAACACCTGCCTGTTGGTCATTTCAAAATCGGGCAATACGGCGGAAACATTAAGTCAATTTCTTACCATGTTGCCCACCATGAACCGTGTCCTGGGTACGGAAAACGTTCCCAAACACACCCGTTTTGTCACCGAAAACCAGGACGGCGCGCTGTTCGAACTGGGACAACGCCTTAAAATTCCGGTCATACCCCATCCGTCGGTGGGTGGACGCTTTTCCGTGCTGTCCGTGGTGGGTCTGTTGCCGGCCTATATTGGCGGCGTGGACATCGACGCGGTCGTCGACGGCGCCCATGCCATGGCGCAACGCTGCAGCAACCCCGACTTCCGGCAAAACCCGGCGTTTTTTAACGGCGCAGCGCAGTATTTACTCGCTGAACAAGGACGCACCTTGAGCGTGCACATGCCCTATGCGGATAATCTGCGCAAACTCATCGACTGGTTTCGCCAGTTGTGGGCGGAAAGCCTGGGTAAAGTCGACAATGACGGCAACCATAAAGGCATGACGCCGGTATCGGCGCACGGGGTCACCGATCAGCATTCACAATTGCAACTGTACCTGGACGGCCCCGATGACAAGCAGATCACCTTTTTTTCCAGTAGCGGCAGTCGGCATCTGGGCCATACCATCCCGTCGGAATTCCAGGATATCGCAGCCATTGCTCCGCTGGCCGGCCACACCACCGGTGAATTGTTCAACGCGGAATTCCGGGCGACACGCACTACGCTGACACGCAAGGGACGCCCCAATCGCACCATCAGCCTGCACGAACGAGATGCCTTTGCCATTGGCGAACTGATTATGTTGTTCGAAATGGAAACCGTGGTCGTCGCCGAACTGTTGGGCGTGGATCCCTTTGACCAGCCGGCGGTGGAAGAAAGCAAGGTGCTGACCCGGGAATATTTATCCGAATCCAGCCCATCATGAGTTCAAGTTGACGATCCAAACTGACGATGCACTCGCGCCTCTGCAACCTGGGCGCCGGTGTTATCGCGGCCGCTGTGGCGCCCTCACCGGCCCCGTCCGGGTCCGGCAAATTGTTTATTAATTTTCAATGGCCTAACGGTAAAACCCGCCTGCCCGGGCTTTATTTTTCCAAACCCTTGCCGCTATAAACAATAGACACCGATGTCACTCGATCCCCGGTAACCATCCCGGCGGCAAGAATTTATGGCCCATAGGACACACAAACTTTCCGCTCAAGGCACGATGATTGGCGCTATGGCGCTCCTGCTCGCGGTCGCCTGCGTCCCGTTGCAACGGGTGGAAGCGGCAGGCGGCGCAATTATTGTTAATACGCCCTACGAAGCGCAAAAAGCCGTGTTCGAGTTCTACTTCGACCATCCGGAGAAAGTTGCCACCGGCCTGAACTGGTTGCGTGGAATGTTTAAGATTCTCAACGAAGAACCCTACGGCATCCCCCCCGATTTTCTCGATGTTAAAGTGGTGTTACACGGCACTGAAATTGTCACGCTGGCCAAAAAAAACTATGGCAAATACCATGAAGTGGTGGAACGCATGCGCTACTACACCGAGTTTGGTGTCGAGTTTCGCGTATGCGCCGTTTCAGCAAGTCAGTACGGCTACAAACCCGAGGATTTCTACGATTTCGTGCAAATCGTCCCCAACGCCGTTACTGAACTTATCCACTGGCAATCCAGGGGCTACAGCCTGATTATTCCCCAAGCCCTTGAAAAGCAAAAAACCATTGAAGAACTCCGGTAGAGCAACACCCGCCGTCCCTGCCCGGCCCTCAGTGCATTTCAGTCAATAGCGTAGCCGCCTTCCGGCGATTACGCCGCGATCTTTGTACTTCGGCACAATTACTTCTACAATACGCGCTTTTATCCCGTTATTGCCGACGCTAAAGCCGGAATAGCAGAACCAGGTCGTGATTTTGGGATCTATTATTAGCACCCTGTTTTGTTGTCACCGGCAACGCAGAACGGACCTGCTTCGAATTCGATTTAGTCAAACAGCGCATGAGCAAAACCAGCAGCATCTTTCAACCACCGGTGGTCGGCAAACCCGGTTACACCACCCATTGGGGGCGTTTATACGGCAGTAGTTTTGCACTGGCGATTTGTAACGCCGCCCGCCAGACCCAACAACCCCTGGTCATCATTACTCCCGACACGCAAACGGCGGTACAGCTTGAATATGAACTGCGTTTTTTCGGGGGTGACACCGGCGAACTACCGCTGTTGCATTTTCCTGACTGGGAGACGCTGCCCTACGATACCTTTTCACCCCACCAGGATATTATTTCCGATCGCCTGTTGACCCTCTACCGGCTGCGTGACCTGTCCCGTGGCATGCTGGTCATCCCGGTTGCCACACTGATGCAACGACTGGAGCCCCGCGAATTCCTGGAAGGCCATTGCCTGATGCTCAAAACCGGCGACCAGCTTGATATGGAAAGCATGCGCCAACGCCTGACCATGAGCAGCTACCGGCTGGTGTCGCAGGTGATGGAGCACGGGGAATTTGCCGTGCGCGGCAGTATCATCGACCTGTTTCCCATGGGCAGCCGCATTCCTTATCGCATCGAATTGTTCGACGACGAAATTGAAACCATTCGCACTTTTGATCCTGAAAATCAGCGCTCCATTGAACAAGTAGAACAGGTGCAGCTGTTACCGGCCAGGGAATTTCCGTTAACCGAACAATCCATTGCCCGCTTTCGCCAGGCATTTCGTGCCGCTTTCGAAGGCGACCCCAACAACAGCAATATCTACCGTGATGTCAGTAACGGCATTGCACCTGCCGGTATCGAATATTATTTGCCGCTGTTTTTCGAAACCACCGCCACGATTTTCGATTACCTGCCGGACAACGGCATCCTGTGCCTGCTCAATGATGCCAAACACGCGGCCGACAGTTTCTGGCAGGAAGTGGAACAACGATATGAACAGCGCCGTTACGATTTACAACGCCCTATCTTGCCTCCTCCCGATCTGTTCCTGCGAACCAATGACCTGTTTCAGCATTTCGGCCGCTATCCTCAGGTAGATATCCAGTCGTTCAAGCGCGAAGACCAGGCGGACGCCTACAACTTCGATACGGAAACACCACCGGTATTAACCGTGGATGCCCGGGCCGCCCAGCCGGCGCAAAAGCTGGTGAACTTTGTCAGTGAGTTTGACGGCAGAATCCTGTTTGCCGCCGAATCCACGGGCCGGCGGGAAACGCTGGTGGAACTGCTAAACAATAACGGCATCCGCGTATCGCCCACGGACAACTGGCAAAGCTTTCTCGCCGGCAAAGATACACACGCCATTACCATTGCGCCACTGGAGAAAGGCCTGCTGCTCGAAGACGGCTCGCTGGCGGTTATCGCCGAACCGCAAATCTTCGGCGAACAGGTGCTGCAACAGCGCCGCCGCAAGGCAAAGCAGCGCGATCCCGACCTGATCATTAAAAACCTGGTGGAACTGGAAGAAGGTTCGCCGGTGGTGCACGAAGATCATGGTGTGGGGCGTTATATGGGATTGCAGAAGATCAACGCCGGCGGCGTCGAACAGGAATATTTAACGTTATTGTACGCTGATAACGACAAGCTCTACGTGCCCGTGTCCTCCCTGCATCTCATCAGCCGCTATACCGGGGCGTCCCCGGAAGCAGCGCCGTTGCATAAGTTAGGTGGCACCCAGTGGGAAAAGGCCAAGCGCAAGGCCCGGGAACGAGTGCGCGACGTGGCCGCCGAATTACTGGACATCTACGCGCGTCGCGAAGCGCGGGCTGGACACAAATATAAAATTGAAAGAGACCCATACCAGTCTTTCGTCAGCGCCTTTCCCTTTGAAGAAACGCCGGACCAGGTGGACGCTATCCAGGGTGTTATCAGTGACATGCAATCGGAAAAACCCATGGACCGCCTGGTTTGCGGCGATGTGGGTTTTGGTAAAACCGAAGTGGCCATGCGCGCCGCCTTTATTGCCGTGGAAAACGGCAGGCAAGTGGCCATGCTGGTGCCCACCACCCTGCTCACGCAGCAACACTACGAAAATTTTAAAGACCGCTTTGCCGACTGGCCGGTGCATGTTGAATCGCTGTCCCGGTTCCGCACGGTAAAAGAACAGGAAAAAGTGATCAAGGGCCTGAAAGACGGCACCGTCGATATCGTCATCGGCACCCACAAACTGCTCCAGAAAAACATCAAGTACAAACAGCTGGGGCTGGTAATCATCGATGAAGAACACCGTTTTGGTGTGCGGCAAAAAGAACGTTTCAAGGCGCTGCGTTCGGAAGTGGACCTGCTGACACTCACCGCCACCCCGATTCCCCGTACCCTGAATATGTCCCTGTCCGGCATGCGCGACCTGTCCATCATTGCCACGGCACCTGCGCGACGCTTGGCCATCAAGACCTTTGTCAATCAATGGAACGACGTTACCATTCAGGAAGCCTGCCGCCGGGAAATGCGCCGCGGCGGTCAGATATTTTTCCTGCACAACGAAGTGGAAACCATCGAAAAAACCGCCAGAGAAGTGCAGGACCTGTTGCCCGACGCCAATGTGCTAATCGCCCATGGGCAGATGCGTGAGCGGGAACTGGAAAAAGTCATGGCGGACTTTTATCACCAGCGTTTTAACATTCTGGTGTGCACCACCATTATCGAAACCGGTATCGACGTACCCAATGCCAACACCATTATAATCAACCGGGCGGACCGTTTTGGGCTGGCGCAACTGTACCAGTTGCGTGGCCGCGTGGGCCGTTCCCACCACCAGGCTTATGCCTACCTGCTGGTGCCGCCCCGCAACGCCATGACCGCCGATGCGATAAAGCGGCTGGAGGCCATCGAATCCATGGAAGACCTGGGCACAGGATTTACCCTGGCCACCCACGACCTGGAAATCCGCGGTTCCGGCGAACTGCTGGGCGAAGAACAAAGCGGTCAGATGCAGGAAATCGGCTTTACCATGTACATGGAACTGCTGGAACGGGCGGTCAAGGCACTGAAGTCGGGCCAGCAACCGGAACTGGAAAAACCCCTCGATCACGGCGCCGAAGTGGATCTCAGTGCGCCGGCATTAATCCCCGACGACTATCTATCGGACATACACACCCGGTTGATCATGTACAAACGTATCGCCAGCGCTGAAGACGAAGAGGCGCTGCGCGAACTGCAAGTGGAAATGATCGATCGATTTGGACTGTTACCGGATGCCGCCAAAAACCTGTTCACCGTCACCGGCTTTAAACTAAAAGCCGCGCCCCTGGGTATTCGCAAAATCGAATTCGGCGCAGACGGCGGACGCCTTATTTTTAATGAACAACCGAACATCGATCCCATGACGGTTATTAATCTGATTCAGAAGCAACCTAATATTTATAAAATGGATGGCACCAACAAGTTACGCATCACCAAGTCCCTGCCTGACCTGCAAAGCCGTGCGCAATTCCTGGACGAGTTGCTAAAGCACCTGGCCGGTGAGTAGATGACCTTGACGCCGTAATTCAACGTAAAGAAAAAATATTACTTTTTCACTCGCGCCTGCCTCAAATATTCTGCCTAAAAAGGATCAACCGCAAACCGTACAGGTTTTTGCGTAACACCTTTTTAAATATTCCGAATATCGGAGCCCGGATAGTTATTTTTTTAACAACATATATGGAACAGCAACAACATTCACTAAACTTTGCGTCTTGGCGCCTTCGCGTTGAAAATAAAACACGCCGGAACTGACCTGAATAACTTTAGGCCGCACAAAAGTTTATTGGACGGAGTGGGAATGGGTAAACCTTAACTTGCGGTTGTAGTCCACAATCTTGTCTTTGATATGCAGTGTTGTCTGCCGGGTTAAACGGTTACGTAAATCGTCACACACCACGCCGTTCAGGCGGGTCGCCACGGTTCGCGCTATATCCAGCAGTCGCTCAAAAGCCATGACGCTTTCCATGGGTCCCGGCAACTGCATTTCGAAGACCAGCCCGTTAGTGGTATTCTGGCTCTGCCCCTCCCCGGCAAAAATCCCCGGCTCGTGGACGTCTTTAACGGTAAACAAACGATTGACCCGGTTCGCCTGGTTTTTATCCAGCGTGACGTAATCATACCCCTCGTGTCCCCGGGCAATGCAGCCAAACGATTTCAGGCAATGAATAACCTGCTCCCGTTTAAACGTGGTCCCCGTCAATGGCAACACAAAAACGGTCACCGACATGGGCTCCGGTTCCGCACCCGCGTTATAAAGAGCCTGGGGTCCGCCGGCAACAGCGTTCGCGCTGCGCACGTATTTAACGTAACGCTTGCGGTTTCTGACAGGAAGGGAGCGATCGCTATCCGCCCTGCCGTGACCTTGATAAGGGCGTTCCGGGGGCGATACATCACCGGACAAGGGGATGGAACGGCGGCGGTTTAAGGCGCGGGCTTTTTGCGAACCTTTACTGGCGGACGAACGGCGGGTTATCCAATAAACAACGGCAACCAGCACAAGCCCTACCAGGATAAGTATCAGCCGGAATTGATCCATATATTCGGACAACTATCGTTTGCGACCTTTTCAAAGTGTAGCGTAAAACGATTAATCTGCAGGGAAGATCGTCTGTAAATGGTCAAATTTGCTAATTGGGTCCACCTATAGCACAGTAAAGCATCTGATGCGCACGCTGCGTCATATCAATGGGGTGAGCCTGCATCGCATGGGGGGCCACATACCACTGATTGTGGTACTATCTGCACCTTGCATCGTCAGGCAATCTATACAAAAATTAAACAACGCGATCCAAAACAATAAACAATTCAGCGATCTAGGCGAATTCAGGGAGGCTAACGGTGGAATACAATAATCAACGATCTCCATTCACCTGCAAACTGCGGTTACTGTTTTTCATAATGACCATGGCAAGCTTATTTGCCTGTGCATCGTCTCCCGAACCGGCGGCGGAGACAGATGAGGCCGCTGCTGCGAGTAGCGAAGGAGCTGCCGCCAGCAGCGAAGCGACTGATACCAGCGCCGCTGCCGGCGAAACGGCAACCGAAACCGCGGCAACCGCACCATCGGACGCGGCACCCAAGGAGGCCGCAGCGGCGGAACCGGAACAACCCAAGGCGCCGCCTATCGTTGAATCCTGCAAGGACGAACCGTATATCAAGTACGAACAACAGGCCCGCGACAGTATCGCCAAAGGCCTGCAAGCCACCAAAGCCGGAAAGTTCGGTGTTGGTTTCAGGAACGTTGATGAACACAACAAATGGAGCAAGATTCACAACAAACTGTTCGGACAGGTCAACAAAGCTTGCAGCGCGTTAAGCGACTGCGCCAAGCAACACCCCAAAGACAAAATCACCGAGTGCCACGAGCAGGCGCAAATCTTCCAGCAATGGCAGCAACTGGCCAAGGGTTTTGCGGAAAAAGCTAAATCCGCCGAAACCACGCAACCCCCGAAGATCTGTTCACTGACCCCTGACCTCTCCGAGCCCCCCCGCTGTTTTCACGGCCTGGCGGACAACATCGACAAGGTGTGCGATTCCAAAGCCTGCAAGGAAACCAGCGACTGTTGGGACGGGGTGGGATTTCTCGACGCCGCCATTACCCAGGCGAAACGATCCTGCGGCTTCGTACACGAAGACCTGTCAAACTGCCGCGGCTACGTTGAAGCCACCGCCCGGCGCAAAAAGAAATTCGAACAATGCCAGGATTTGCAGGGCCGGTTGACCGTCACTATTTTTCCAGTCCTCTAATTAGCGCAACGGGTTTTCACCGGTGGCCACATGGCCATCGGTGACCGGTTGCTAATCAGCGAGTTGCTCCCCACAGAGCGCCGGTGACCGACCCTTGTCTACGGCTTGCGGCCAGAGTGACCAAAATTAATCCACACCGAATTGGCTCCAACGCATCGTAATTATTAGCGTTTTTGTATAAATTTCACTGATCTGGAATAATAACCGGGGGTGGAGCGGGCACTACAGCCTGATCCCAATGGGGGACGCATCGAATAACGCGGAACGCGCCGTAACACTTCCCGGTCAAAATCATCTGTTATACACGGGGAAGCGTCACAACCTCCCTGGATTGACACCAACATCAGGAGCAACTGCCAGCACAATGTCCAGGATTGTTCAGCTAGGAACGCAGGCGGCACCGGCATCCGGCGCCAGCCGCGTTGTGGCGTTACCCGAGCCTTTCACCTTGCGTGGCGGCGACACCCTGCCCACGGTACAAATCGCTTATGAGACCTGGGGCACGCTGTCGGCGGCTAAAGACAACGCCGTGCTGGTTTTTACCGGATTGTCCCCCAATGCCCACGCGGCATCTTCACCGGAAGACCCGTCTCCAGGATGGTGGGAATACATGATTGGCCCCGGCAAACCCATCGATACCAATCAATTCTTCGTTATCTGCGTCAATTCATTGGGCAGTTGCTTCGGTTCAACCGGCCCGGCCTCCCAAAACCCGAAAACCGGCGAATACTACCGGCTGGATTTTCCAGACCTGGCTATCGAAGATATTGCCAATACCGCGCGCCTGGCTTTGCGGGAACTGGGCATTTCCCGGCTTAACACCATTATCGGCCCGTCACTGGGTGGCATGTCGACACTGGCTTACGCCATGGAACACGCCGATGAAGTGGATAACATCGTGCTAATCTCCGCCGCCACGCATTCCACACCCTTTGCCATTGCCATTCGATCACTGCAGCGCGAACTCATTCGCACGGATCCGGCCTGGAAAAGCGGCGCCTACAACCTAAATCATCCACCCCGGGAAGGAATACGGATGGCACGCAAAGCCGGCATGATCTCATACCGCTCACCGGATGAATGGCTGCAACGATTCGGCCGACATAAAATCGACAAATCCAAGCGCAGCCAGGAACCGTTCGCGGCTGAATTCGAAATCGAATCCTATCTCGATCACAATGCGCGTAAATTCGTCGACCAGTTCGACGCCAACTGCTATTTATACCTGTCCCGCGCCATGGACTGGTTTGATGTGGCCGAACACGGCGGCAGTATTGAAGCGGGCCTGGCAAAAATAAAGTGCAAGCGGGTATTGGTCATCGGTGTGGAAAGTGATTTTCTGTTTCCCGTTGGCCAGCAAAAAGAACTGGCCGACACCCTGCAGCAACTGGGCATTAACAGCAAACTGGAATTATTGACGTCGATTCAGGGGCACGACGCCTTTCTGGTGGACAGGGATCAGTTTGATCCCGCTATTCGAGCCTTTTTTTGCTGACCTAAATCGCCACGCCATCCTCACCGTTACGTTTGTCATTGCTTAACGCGGCGAAACCTTTATTTTTGTCGTTTTGTCATCATTTGTTATCGAGGCGCTGCGGGTCCAATGGCTTGATGTTGAAATAGGTACACTCCAGACCGTTCTGGAACGTTTCGATGTCCGTTACGATGCCGTCATCCACCACTAGTAACACCTCAAATTCCGGATTTGCACTGTAGGTGCATGAAACGATTTCGTGGGCCTTTCCCCGGAACTCGTCACAGTTGTATTTGTTGTTTTCCAGGTACTCGATCGTGTAGGAGATCGTATTACCGATTTCGATATAGCGGTTAGTGCCAACGATCAATTCGCATTCCGGCAACCCCAACTTGGGCTCCTGCGCCAACGCCGGCGACGCAGCCATCAGGGCCACGATCAGCGTAAGCCAATTAATCTTCATGATGTTACGACGACTCATGATAGCCATGAACTACCAACAGCGTATGTGCGTGAATTTATCGGCGGTGGTGTCCGACGTGAACACATCGACATCCGTTGCAGGGAACCATTCTCAGTGAAAAATCCCACAAACCAGCCGGTTGCGTGTCCTTGAAGATAGTTGAGACGTCGCTGACACCATGGCCAGCCTGCCCCTGGATCAAGCGTCCTGGCTGAAACCGCCCTGCCTTAAAACCCATGTTACTACGATCGCGCCAGCCTGTATAACGCATTCTCTATGAATAATGGCGTACATCAAACCCGGCTGCCGGCAAAAGATCAATATTCAGCCATCCTTAATCTCAAACTCGATATCCCCCCCTATCGTATGGTTAATACCTTGGTAAAACCATCGATTACGGAAATCACAATTCAATAAATTCGATTTTTTTATTAATTTTTCCAATAAAACAATTTAACAAAACTAAAGAAAAATCGATTCGATGACGAATATGTCCTCACGAATTTATGGTTATGGTCCACTAAAAAAACTCCATAAGGAATCCTGATATGAATAAAAACGTAATAATCGCCATTTTCGGCGCTGTACTTTGCCTGTTGTCATCCGCTCAAGCGGTCGCCGACATCACGATGGGTATCTTCCCCCGGCGGCCCATTGCAGTCACCCATAAAGCATTCAAACCCCTGGCTGAACACCTGTCCCGCCAGTTGGGAGAACCTGTCCATCTGGTTATCCCCAAAAGTTTCAAGGCATTCTGGAAAGGTGTGGAGCAAAAGAAATTTGATCTGGTTCACTTCAACCAGTATCACTACATCAAGAGCCATAAGGAATATGGTTACAAGGTTATCGTTGCCAATGAAGAGTTTGGTAATAAACAAATCGCCGGCGCACTCTCCGTACGCAAAGATTCCGGTATTCGCAGCGTCAAGGACCTGAAAGGCAAAACCATTCTGTTCGGCGGCGGCAGAAAAGCCATGGGCAGCTATATCGCTCCCACGGCCATTTTGAAAACCGCCGGCCTGGTTGCCGATCGGGACTACAAAGTCAATTTCGCCAAAAACCCGCCCAGCGCCGTGATTGGTGTTTACAATAACGCGGCACAAGCCTCCGGTTCCGGAAACGTTATCCTGCGCATCAACGCGGTCACTAAAAAGATCAACGCCAACGACGTAAAAATCCTGGCCGAAAGTGAACCCTATGCGCAGCTGCCATGGGCCGTTAAAGGCACCATGCCAGAGGCGAAGGCAAACAAAATCCGCGACGCCATGATAAACCTGAAAAAATCCCCCGAAGGCCAGGCGATCTTAAAAAATGCCAAAGTCACCGCTTTTTACGCCGTTAACGATGATGATTACGCCAAAGTCCGCGAAATCACCAAGTTCGCCATCGGAGAAGAATACTGAGAGCACAACCCGGATTTAAAAGGTAGATCATGCTAAAGATATTTCATAAAGCCAATCTTACCGTAAAGTTTCTGCCGCCCATTTTGGGCGGCACTTTACTGGTGCTTATCAGTGGTACCATACTGTTAATAAAGGAAGCTGAGCATTTTGCGAATGTTCAAACGGAAAATGCATTAAGTGCCCTGAAAACAGAACAAGAAAGCGGCACTCAGGCACTCACCTACGCGTTGGAATCCAAAGCCGATGCCTTCGGCGAATTCATGGCCCAAACGGCACCGGACCTGATGCTCAGTTCGGATTTTACGGCCATGGAATTCTATCGCGACCGAGTCATGACCGATGAAGATATTATCTATGCCACCTACCTCAAGCCGGACGGATCGCCTCTCGTCAAGTACAACAAACCCAGTGACAGTGAAAACATCATCGAAAAGCGCTACGAAATTTATTTTGACGGCGATAAACTGGGTGATGTCCTGATTGGGCTGTCGAAAAAGAACCTCAATCAACAGCTCGATCTGAGTAACCACCGGATTACCAAATCCATTAACCACATAACGGATACCGGCGATGCATCGGTCAACCGCTTCACCACCATCCTGGTGGCGGTCATTGTTGCCGCTATCGCATTTATCTCGGTAGTCATGTTCCTGCTGTTCCATTTTGTGGTCATCAGGCGGCTTAAGGAAACCTATAGCGCTACGGCCAACAGTGGCGACCTGACCATACAACTGCCGGTAACCGGTGACGATGAAATTACTCAATTGAGACGATCTTTTAATCGTTACATCAGCGAATTACGCGACACCATCAAGATGCTGGCCGAAGACGTCACGGTGCTATCGGGCGTGGCGTCAGAATTGCAAAGTTCCAGCAACGAACAAAACGAAAACGCGAATATTCAGCTCAACGAAAGCATCTACGTTACCGACGCTATGAACGAAATGACAGCCACATCAAGGGAAGTGGCCACCAACACCGGCAACGCCGCCGGTGCGGCGCAGGATGCGGACGAATCCACCAATCGTGGCAAAGATGTGGTTTCCAGGACCATTGGCTCCATTAACGCACTGGCCGAAGAAGTGGAAAACACTGCCGGTGTCATTAATGCCCTACAGACCAACTCTGATAACATTGGTTCGGTACTGGATGTAATCCGCAATGTCGCGGAACAAACCAACCTGCTGGCGTTAAACGCCGCCATTGAAGCCGCCAGGGCCGGCGAACAGGGCCGCGGTTTCGCGGTAGTCGCCGATGAAGTGCGTACACTGGCCAGCCGCACCCAGGAGTCCACCGAGGAAATCCAGCAAATCATCTCGCAACTTCAAACTGATTCATCACACGCGGTGAAAGTCATGGAAAAAGGCCGTTCCCAGGCTCAATCAAGCGTGGCACAAGCGGCTGAAGCCGGGGAATCGCTGGAAGAAATTACCAAAGCAGTCAGTACCATTCGCGATATGAATTCACAAATTGCCAGCGCTGCTGAGGAACAAACCGCGCGTTCGGAAGAAGTGAAAAAGAACGTTGACAAGATCAACAATGTCACCGAACTTTCCACGCAAATTGCCGAGCGTACGTCTACGGTCAGCGAACACTTGACTCAGCTTGTTAGTCGCCTGGAAACGGTTATTGGCAGGTTTAAAATATCGTAGCCAGATGTGCGACGTTGTTTTTCAACGCAAAGGCGCAAGGGCGCAAAGTTTTTTAATGTTTCAATGTCGTGCCACCGATTTACGAAACCTGGCGACTCAATGAGTTACCTTACAAAGGGATCAATAGCCTTCTGCATTGGTTCGTTTATTTATCAATGGGATAGTGGTTGAACAGGAATTTGCGGCGCTAAAGCCTGATCCAGGCACACTTTATTATTATAAATGCTTTGCGCCTTAGCGCCTTTGCGTTGGAACAGATTTTTAGCTAACAGCGATGTGACTGCGGTTGGTTCAGGCTATTAAAACGCCGCTGCAATACTAGCCCGCCACCATTTCGACGGCCTCTTCCACGTCCACCGCCACCAGCCGCGATACACCGGGTTCATGCATGGTGACGCCGTTTAACTGGTTGGACATTTCCATGGTGATCTTGTTGTGGGTGATAACAATAAACTGTACTTGTTCCGACATTTCCTTGACCATTTTGCAAAATCGCCCGACGTTGGCATCGTCCAGTGGTGCATCCACCTCATCCAGCATACAAAACGGTGCCGGGTTCAATTGAAAGATTGAAAAGACCAGGGCCACCGCTGTCAGTGCTTTCTCGCCACCGGACAACAAATGAATCGTCGAATTGCGTTTGCCGGGCGGGCGCGCCATAACCGAAACCCCGGTGTCCAACAGGTCCTCACCGGTTAATTCCAGATACGCATGGCCGCCGCCGAACAGGCGCGGAAAATTGGCCTGAAGACCCGAGTTAACCTTGTCATAGGTCTCCTTGAAGCGGTTACGCGTTTCCTTGTCGATTTTGCGAATGGCGTTTTCCAGGGTTTCCAGCGCTTCGGTCAAATCCTGGTGCTGGTTGTCCAGGTATTCCTTGCGTTCGGCCTGTTGTTTGTACTCGTCAATCGCGGCCAGGTTAATGGGACCCAGGCGCTGAATACGCCGTTCCATTTTTTCCACCTGTTCAGCCCACTGTTCTTCGTTGGCTTCTTGCGGCATTTCCTGCAACAGCTGCTGTAACTGAAAACCGGTTTCCTGCAAGGTTTCCTCGTGGGTCTGGCGGCGTACCTTGATTTCCTGCCATGCCATGCGCAATTGATCCAGTTCACCACGCACCGATTCACTGGCCTGTTCCACGCTTTGATGTTGCTTGGAGTTTTCCCGCATGGCGTGATCCAGTTCTTCAACTTTATGCCGCGCATCGGAAAGGCGTGCTTCCACCTCGACACGTTGCCCCAGCAGTTGCTCCAGTTCCTTTTTCATGGCCTCGAGCGGTTCTTCGCCTTCGGCCAATGCCTGTTCCAGTTCAGTTTTGCGCTGTTCAAACTGTTCCAGTTGTTTGTCCATGCGCTCGCGGTTGTTGTTAATGGAAGCGATTTCCGTGCGAGCGGATTCCACTTTCAACGCGATTTCATGGGCCGCGTCCCGGTCATTGCGGGCTGTCTCACGCACGCTGTCCAGCGTAGTCTGCAGTTGTTCCCGCTGCTGCTGCAGCGCTTCACGGCGTTCGGACAGGGTTTCCATTTCGCGAACAGCTTCATCGAGGCGGCCACGCGACTCAATGGTGTCCCGTTCGGCCTGCTCGATATGCGACTGATGCGCCGCAATTTCCTGTTCAATGACCTGTTCACGCTCGCGCATTTGTTCCATGCGCGCCTGTTTGCCGGCAACCTGGGCTTCCAGTTCGGCATGGTGGCGGTTGGCACTTTGTAGTTGTGCCTGGATATCATCGCGGGCTGATTCGTTTTCCTTGAGTTGCGCCCGGGCCGTGGCAATTTGCTGTTCTGCTTGTGCAATACGGCTGCTCAGGGATTCAATGTCCGCCGTTAAGGCCTGCATGTCCTTTTCGCGCTGCAAAACACTAGATTGTTCGTCTTTGTCACGGGAAAACCGCAACCAGCCGTTGCCGATCCAGATACCATCACGGGTAATCACCGATTCTGTCGCTGATAAACCGGAACGCAGCGCCAGTGCACTGTCCAGATCATCCGTGCAATATACCCCGCTCAACAAAGATTCCAGGTTCAAAGACGTGGAGACTTTATCTACCAGGCGTTGTGCCTTGTCATGTATGCTATCCGTCGCGCCCGTTGCTGTTTCAAACAGGGTAATGTCGCCGTGTTCCAGTTCGGATAACAACGACGCCACGGGATCAACCCGGTCGACGCATACCGCTTCCAGATACTGACCCAGCACGCATTCCACGGCGCGTTCCCAGCCGGACTCGACATTCAGGTTTTCCGCCAGCCGCTTGTTGTCGGCCAGACCGTGCCCCTCCAGCCACTGAACCACATCCGATTGCTGCTTACCCAGTGCCGCCTGTTGCAATGCTTCCAGCGACGCAAAACGCCCTTTGCAGGTTTGCAGCTCAGCACGGTCGTTGTTTAATGCGTCGTCCAGGGATTGGATCTGTTCCCTTAGTTCGGCAATATATGCCTGCTGCTGCTCGATCTGTTGCCGGTATTGGTCACATTGCTGGCGTGCGGATTGTTCCTCGCGCACCAGTTCGTCAATTTCGTTTTGCAGATGATCGTAGTGCAGGCCCTGCTTTTCCGTGGCAAGTTTTTCCTGCTGCTCCCGGTACTGCAGGATACGTTCATCAAGGTGGTTCAGGCGGGTACGTTCCACTTCCGCGGTTTGCGCGGGTGCGGCCGCGTTTTCATTAAAAGTTTCCCAGTCCCGCTGCCACTGGCGCATGGCGTCTTCGGCTTCCGCCAGTTCCTGTGATGACCTGGCTTCCACTTCGCGGGCGTTGGCCAGCACCGGCTCGTTATGTTCCAGGAACTCGGTCAGTTCCGCTTTTTTCTTCTCGTCGGTTTGCAGGTGGGTTTGGGATTCGATCAGCGAACGTTCGGCCTGCTTGAGGTCATCCTGCTGTTGCTGGCGGCGTTCCTTGGCGTGCTGGATGGATTGTTCGACCCGGGCGATATCGGCGCCCACGCTGTAATACTGCGCCTGGACTTCATTAAAATGCTCGGTGGCTTCGGCGTGGTCATCACGCAGTTTTTCCAGCTCCGCCTCCAGGCGGCGCAGGTTGGCAACCGCTTCTTCATAGCGGTTTTCCTTTTCGCCGATGATGGTATCTTTTTCCTTGATTTGCTCACTCAGTTTCTGCCAGCGCAACGCGGTCAGCTGGGCCTTGAGCAGGCGTTCTTCTTCTTTCAGAACCTTGTATTTTTCCGCGGTTTTGGACTGGCGGTTAAGCTTGTCCAGTTGCTTGGCCAGTTCCTCGCGCAAATCATCCAGGCGTTCCAGGTTTTCCCGGGTATGGCGAATGCGGTTTTCCGTCTCGCGGCGCCGCTCCTTGTATTTGGAGATGCCGGCGGCCTCTTCGAGAAAAATGCGCAGGTCTTCGGGCTTGGCTTCGATGAGCCGGGAAATCATCCCCTGTTCGATGATGGAATAGCTGCGCGGTCCCAGGCCGGTGCCCAGGAAAATGTCCGTGATATCGCGGCGCCGGCAACGAGTGCCGTTCTGATAATACTGGGACTGGCCGTCGCGGGTCACCACGCGCTTGATGGAAATTTCACTGTACTGGGCGTACTGGCCACCGAGGCTGCCATCGCTGTTATCGAACACCAGCTCGATGGACGCCTGTCCCACCGGCTTACGGGCGCTGGAGCCGTTAAATATGACGTCCGCCATGGAATCGCCACGCAGGTTTTTCGCCGATGTCTCGCCCATAACCCAGCGCACGGCATCAATCACGTTGGATTTACCGCAGCCGTTAGGCCCGACAATACCGATCAGATTCGAGGGCATCGGGATCGTGGTGGCATCGACGAAGGACTTAAATCCCGCCAGTTTAATTTTACTCAGACGCATGGGTGGCAAAGATACAAGAACAAAGGTCTAGGATACAAGAAAAACCGTACTCATTTCAGCAAAATCCGCTCGAAACCGTCAAATTTTTATCCCCGGTCCTTGCAAGCCTGTACAAGGTTCTTGTATCTTGATTTGATGCCCAGTCAACCCAGTAAAAATCTAGAGATTTTCGACAACCCGGTCCCCGGCCGGGATTACACGATCCGGATCAACGTGCCGGAATTTACCTGCCTGTGCCCAAAGACGGGCCAGCCAGATTTCGCCGAATTTAACATTGCCTACGTTCCAGACCGGCACTGCATTGAACTGAAATCCCTGAAATTGTATATGTGGTCCTATCGGGATGAAGGCGCTTTTCACGAAGCGGTGACCAACCAGATCCTGGACGACCTGGTCCGGGCCTGCGAACCTCGTTTTATGCGGGTCGAAGGTGTATTTAATGTCAGGGGCGGCATTTATACCTCGGTCATCGCCGAACACCGCCAACCGGACTGGCAGGCACCCCCATCAGTAACCCTTCCCTGACAGTAAACTTCGGAGCAGTAACGCGTGGCGATTTATATAGGTATTGATCTCGGAACGTCCGGTTGCCGGGCCATAGCCATAGATGAAAACCAGAAAGTTTGTGCCAAGGTCACCACCGCCGTGCCCCTGCCGTTGCGCAAGGGCAATCATATCGAGCAGGACCCCGACGTGTGGTGGCAAGCCACCCAGCGCGTACTAAAAGACATTTCCAACCAGATTGACCCGCACGACGTCAAAGCCATCGCCGTTGACGGCACTTCCAGCACGCTGGTCCTGTGCGACAAAAACGGCCGCCCCCTGCAACCGGCGATCATGTATAACGATGCCCGCGCCACCGAGCAGGCTACGCGCATCAAGCAATACGCCCTGAAAAATACCGCTGCTCATGGCCCGGCCTCAGCGCTGGCAAAACTGCTGTGGTACCAGGACCGCCAAGTCACCCAGCGCGCCGCCATTGCCCTGCATCAAAGTGATTGGGTCAGCGGCCAGCTGTGCGGACGGTTCAGCGTCAGCGACGTGAACAACTGCCTGAAACTGGGTTACGACCCCGTGGATAACGAATGGCCGCAATGGCTGGACAAGCTGAAAGCGCCCCGTCAATTACTGCCGCGCGTGGTCAAACCGGGGGCGGTTATGGGCACCATCAAATTCGAGCTCACCGAGCGATTTAATTTTCCCATTACCACACAGATTATCGCCGGTACGACTGACAGCACGGCCTCGGTAATCGCCACCGGCGTATCGCAACCCGGCGAGGCCGTAACTTCCCTGGGTTCAACCCTGGTGTTAAAAGTGCTGGCCGACACGCCTATTTTCGAACCCAATTACGGTGTTTACAGCCAGCCCCTGGACGACAAATGGCTGGTGGGGGGCGCCTCCAACACCGGCGGCGCGGTGTTGACGAAATTCTTTGACGAAGAAAAAATCACCGCCATGACGCCGGAACTAAAGCCCGCCATCAATACCAACCTGGATTACTACCCGCTGATATCCACCGGAGAACGTTTCCCGGTGAATGATCCGGAGCTCAAATCCCGGACTATGCCGCGCCCCGAAGACGATATCGTGTTTTTTCAGGCACTGCTGGAGGGCATCGCCGCCATTGAACAGCAAGGCTACGAGCGGCTGGCCGAACTGGGTGCACCCTATCCCTCTAAAATCTATACCACCGGTGGCGGCGCCGTAAACGAGGCATGGACGGCGATACGGTCCCTGATGATCAGTGTCCCCATTGAGATTTCAAAACGCACGGAAGCAGCCTATGGCAGCGCATTGCTGGCCCGTCAGGGATCCGTTAACATCGAGGCCAACTTAAAATCCTTTTTGTAGCTGTGTTTCACAACAACCACAAAACCCGTAAAACAAAATTA
>JASFOJ010000025.1:0-41315 GCA_050116575.1 Gammaproteobacteria bacterium
ACCTAATACAGAACCCAGTTACGTAGTGTAAAACGCGGTACCCATGCCACCCATGGCACCGCGCAGGCCTCGTAGCAATTGTTCCTGATCCTGGCCCAGCGCCTCCAGAGAACTGGTTAAGCCGGTAAGGGTAAGTGTCAGGCCCACGACAGTGCCCACCAGACCCAGAGTAATTAACAGATTACCGATAACCTCCAGGGCATGGGATGTGCGGCGGTAGACAGCGAATTCCACGTCCACCAGTGATTCAACGTTGAGTTCACCGTTATTATTAATGACGGTTTTGAGAGAATCAAAAAAACTGGCGACACACAGCCGTTTTTTGCTTTCTTCGATCCCCAGCCAGCCGCGTTGTTTGGCGATGGACTCCAGCAGATCCACTTTGATGGATTCAAACGTCAGTAAAATGGTAAGCACGAAGCTGGTGGCGACGCCAACACCAAATAACGCGATGATTCCCCATGTAATCCTAGACGGGTCGTGTTGTACAAAATCCCATACATCGGTGTCGCTGTACATGCTGGCATAAATAACGATGGCAGCAGCGCTCCATACAATCCAAAGAACCAGGGCTCGGTAACCGCGTTGAATCATTTCGTCATCCGGGATGTGTTAATAGTCGAGTATATTAATCAGGTTTTGCCGTTATTGTATTTATTGTTTTGTGGTTATTGTGTATTTCAATATCATAACTTCGCAAATACGTGTCGTCTTTAGTATGCGCGGTTGCGCTAATGCAGGTCAAATTATCCCGCTCCTTTACATGGGTAACCCGATGTGTAACGATACGGCGTTGTTTTGAGTAGGCCAAATCAGAATCCATCTGCGGTGCAGGGTTGGTCGGGCGGTATATTTGAGTCCGCTTAAAATTCGATAATAGCGGCATTGGCGCATTTAATCCAACAAGCCGCATTTTCTTGGCCTGTCATGCGATGAGTGATATAGTACCGCCACAACGGCCATGTATTGTCACGTGTTCAAGGCCATGTTATAAAAGCGCCCAATTAATAATTAGAAATGGGTTTATTGAAGGATGAGGAGGGGTATCCATGTTAACCACCAGTGAAGTGTTCCTTACATATCTAGTTGTAGCTGTTGTTGCTTTTGGTGTTGCCGGCTACATGTTAAAGAAGAATTCATAAGTTACACAGATAGATTTTATTACATTATTAAAACATTAATTTGATTTGGCAGTATGGTTTTCAAGCCTTTCGTCAATTTTAGCTCCAGCACAAGTAAAACAAAGTTAGGGTAATTGCGCAGGGGTTGAGACAATCCGGGCCACAGTACAGTAATGGGGTCTGTTTCATTGTCGGGGATTGCGAAAGGAAGATTAAGAAAATAAGGGGTGATGCTTGAATTAGTTACTTGTCAGTTTGTGGCTAAGTAACAAGCGCCAGGGCCTGCAGAGTTTATGATTGGGAGGGTGTTTCCTATGCAACGTTCAACAAAAATAACAGCGGTTCTTGCAGCAATCGCATTGATGTCAACTTTCGGCAGCTTTGCCAGCGAGACCAAATCCTACAGTGATTTTGGTGATCTGGAAAAAGGTAAAGATATCTTTAATAACGGCAAAGGCGATGTGCCGGCATGCAAAACTTGCCATGGTGAAAAAGGCCTGGGTGACGATGCCATGGGAACGCCGCGCCTGGCGGGACAGGGGTTTAACTTTTTGGTCAAACAATTGGAAGACTTTGCCAGTGACAAGCGCAAGGATACGACCATGTTTATCATGAATACCAACGCCAAGGGCCTTAGCCCGGAGGACCGACGTAACGTGGCGGCCTTTGTAGCAAGCCTGGAAGGTCCAAACAAAGGATCGGATTTGGCGGCTGTTAAGGAGCTGGGTTCCGTACCGGTAGGTGTTCGTTATCTGGGTAAAAGTATTGTGCAATACGGCGCACCGGACCGAAAAATACCGGCATGTCGCTCCTGCCACGGATATAACGGTCGTGGCGCGTTCCCGGTCTATCCACGTCTGGCAAACCAGAAATACGTATATCTTGTCAATCAGCTGAAAAAATGGCGTGATGGTTCCCGGGCTAATGATCCCATGGAGCAAATGCAGAACGTTGCCAAACATCTGAGTGATGAAGATATATACAACGTTGCAACGTTCATGACCACAGCGGAAGAAACCACTCTCGGCAACTCCCGCGTACCTGAACAGAAGTAACTCAAAGGCTCAGGCTGAGGTTTGCCCAGGCGTCTTTAGTTCGTTGGGTCGGTGACTACTAACGCGATATTGCGGCTGCCGTATGGCGGACAAGACAATGGGTAAGTCCTGGCAATGATAACGATAATAAAAAGGGCGGACATCTCCGCCCTTTTTTGTCCGCGGAATTTGATACAGTCCGGTTGTATCTTGAGATTAAGCGTGTAAGGGGACGAGCAACGATTCGCGATCGAGTGGTCCAGGAAAAAATCGTCCAAGGTTGAGTAGTGAGAGATGTTTGATGAGTAAAAAGCAGGGTTTGAAAACAGGTGAAAAGGTTCTGTTTGGCATTATCGGTGTTTTTATTTTGTTAGCCGTGATGGCCTACATAGCCCTGGAGTCGGTCCGCTTGACATCAGAAAAGCCCATGTTCCAAGTGAAGGCCAGTTACGACTTCACCGACCAGGGCGCAAAAGGATCAGCAATTTTTCGCAAATCTCGTTGCACGGACTGCCATCGGGCGCTGCGCAATGGCACCAACATGGGATTGTCCCTCGATGGCGTCGGTTCCAACCATAGCTATGATTGGATATACAGCTTTTTGACCAATCCTGAAAAAACTTACGGTTCTCCCACTCTCGATCACGGGCCGCCCCCCAAAGAAGCGGCATATGTCTCCCAGTTGCCTGATGAAGACCTCAAGGCCATCGCCCGGTTTATCTCGGAACTCAAAGCGGAGCAGGGATCCTCATCCGCGCCGGTACCACCCAAAGGGCGGTCTGAGTTTATAGACAATATGGTGAAAACCTGGGCGCCACAGGACTGGAAAGAAAAATACAGCGACGTTCGGAAAAAAAATACCAGTCAGGCAGAGATAAGAGATAAGGAGTAAAGAACGTGTCTAATGCAGTTACGGAGCCGTGGGCGCAAGACACGGAATATACCAAATACACCTTGTGGTTTATTTATGCCTGTATAATTTACAGTATTATCGGTTTTTCCTGGGGCGCATTAATGGGCGGAATCGCCGATTTTCGGCATTTCGTTGACCATCGCATGCACGGGAATCTAATTGTTAGGGCTCATACACATATTAATTTGTTGGGATGGGTGGAAATGGCAATATTCGCGGCAATTTACTACGTCGTGCCGCGGTTGGTGAGGCGCCCTATATATAGCGTTAAGCTGGTTAAGGTTCATTTCTGGATCCATAACTTCGGCCTGATCGGCATGGTGGTTTTTTTTACTACTGCTGGCGTGTTAGGCGGTATCGCCAGTGTCAATTCGACCCCGGATCAGGTGGAAAGTACCGTTAAACCGTTACTGGCAACAATGGGAATATTTGGTTCGCTCGTGCTTCTCGCGAATTTTATCTGGGCGTATAATATTTTCCGCACTTGTGCGGGATGGAGAAAAGGCTGATGTTTCTACGCGGAATTCGGGATTTAGCGCCAAAGTTACTGTTACTGCTACTGCCGGGCCTGTTGGTGGCGTGTTCCGGTGGCAACGGTTTGAACATTGGCTCTAAGGCGCCGAGCTTGCGAACCAAGACCCTTCAGGACGTAGGCGGTGACTTCAGCCGCATCACCAGTTATCGCTATCCCGACAAACGCATGTATAAATTGTCGCTGGACGAGGCGCTGACGTCAAAAAAACCCATCATATTGGAATTTGCGACGCCGGGGCATTGCACAATTTGTGATAAGCAGTTGCAGATGTTAAAGGCGCTGCTGGCCAAATACGAAAATGACGTGATTTTCTTGCATATGGATCAGTATCAAAACCCGGAGGCATTTAAGGCCTTTCATGTAATCGGGGACCCCTGGACCTATGTCATTGACGGGTCAAACACGGTACGTTTCAAACAGGCGGGTCGCATGCTCTACAACGAGCTTGATTTGGTTGTTGCCCGTGTGTTGAGTGATCAAGCCAAGCTGAATTCAGCAAGTTCCGATGAACCGCAGACGCCGGTAGGTTCCAGCGGGTAGGCCCAGCTCGGTGCCTGGTGCGCGGCAATTTTGCGGCGCTGAGTGTTGAATAGCTGAGTGTGGATTTAAGATTACTAAGATTACATAGTTTTAGGTTGCTGAAGTCATGGCAAAATCACAACGATATGAACTCGCGCAGGATCGCAAAGGCGTAACCTGGGATTTGTTGATGTATATTCCCACTGTCTCCGGTCTGGCCGTTGGTGCCATTGTATTTTGGTACCAGCCTAACCATCCGCTGTCTTATTTATTGTTGTTTTTGGCCTGTTTTTTCTTTTATCAGGGCTTGCACCGGATACTGGGGCGTTTAATGTTGTTACCTAATACCCCCATTGCGCTGGATGTTAATAAACAACGGGTATTGCTGGAATTGCGTAATGGAAAACGCGTGGAATTGGTTAAAAATGTACGATATTTTTCCGACTATGCCGGCAAATCCTTTGGTTTATCCGGATTGGATACCGCGGGCACCCGGCGTCAATATGTTTTCCACAAAGGTCAGTTCAGCAGTCAGAACGACTACCAGAGGCTGGGTGGGGTGCTAAAGGTATTTGCCTGATCCGGGTGCTACTGGCCTAAGCGGGGCGGTATGTTTCCTGGGTGAGACATGTAAGAGACGGTCTGATTTTTCTAAGTTATTGATCGACGGTGGTGCAATGAATGTGGCAGCGTGCCTGATCAACATTGAATGGTGGTTACTCGCGTTTACGGCGTTGTTTGACGATATCGACACCTAAAAACAACAGGATAACAGCGCCAATAGCGCAAGCAGCGATAATGGAAATTTTTTCCGTTTGGGGGCTGACCAACCCACCAATGAACATATGCACGGAAAAACCCAGGATAAATAGTGAGGTAACAGCAACTAAAACCAGAATGATTACTTCTTTCATGTTTGATATAGCTCAATGTTTTATGCAATCTGCACATTGGTGATGCCAGGATTATAATATGAAGCGATCTATATGAAACATTGAATTTTTTGGCCGTGCTTTATTGTTCGTGATATAAGCAAATAAGCTTAAATCGATAACAGGTTGCTGAAGTATAAGATGAGCCAATTAAGGCTTGACCTCATGTATGACATGTGACAGGATTTCGTGCCAATATAACCCGGTTTTATGGGTGGGTACGGGAGTCACTCCGGAACCTGAGGCGGATTTGAAATTTCAATAAGTTACAGTAACGGTATAGAGCAGCAGGAAGAAGAGTAGTTTTGTAGTTGAATAACCAGTTGCGGCAGTCAATGCAACAGACGCCAAAAATAACAACTACAACAACCGATTTACTTCTTATTCATCGTTGATTCATTCTCGTTTGCTGAAAATATCCGTAAACCTATTTTCACTTTGAAATGCGTTTTATGGGAAGGTTAGTTATAAGCAAGTAGCCAACAGAGCTACAACAATCAACAATTTTAAGATCGCGGGTCCACAAGTTTTAATAACAACTAGATTATAGAATGGCTATTGCTGAGGAGGTCAGGGGATGAAAAATCCGTTTATTCTTTGTTTTGTATCCGGCATGCTTACCGGCATGGGTAACGGAAGTGTATTCGGTGCCGCACTGATGTGCTTTCTGGGACGCGGCAAATTTGGTGATTGGGGAGGCTGGTTTGGTGATGCTTATAACCCGGTGACCTTCACAGGATTTATCGATTGGGCGATGATCATTTTCGGTGTGGCATTCTACATCGTGCTCCACGTCGCCGTTAATCGTCACAATGCTCTGGAGCGCGCGGCCGCCTAAGGGCGAAGTTAGCGAAAGTCCGCGTTTACCTGCAGGTATTAAGTTTTCAATCAGGCAGGTTTTAGAAACACGCAGAAGGCATGACGTTAAAGCCATAACGCGGGCACATTTAAAGTACGACTAAGATCAGCTTTAAAGATCGGACAATTTTGAGAAAAGGGGTTAACGCCATGTCAATGTTTGCAACAATTTTTTGTATCGCGCTTGCTTTTTCGAGTATGTGGTTTGGTTGGTATTTGTTAATGCCTCGTGACAGCCTTAAGAACCAAATTTGATTGGGCGAACTAGAATAAATATTGGGGAGGGGTAGTTAAATGTTTAAATATCTATTTGCTAAAAACGAAGATATACCACCGGGTTCGGCGGCTACATTCTTCGGTTTTTCAGCTATTTTATGGTTTATTGTTGGTACCGGTTTGGGTTCGTTCAATGCAGCCAAACTGGCGTTTCCTGATTTTGTGACCGGCGTAGAGATGTGGTCCTTTGGCCATATGCGTCAGGTTCACGTGCTGGCGGTAATCCTGGGCTGGATTTCCATGGCATTCGCCATGGCGATGATGTACATCACGCCCGCACTGGGTAACACCAAATTGTGGTCTGAAAAACTGGGTATCTGGAACTGTTTTATCTGGAATTTCGGTCTGGCGTTGGGGTTGACCCTGTTGTGGTTTGGCATGACCTCGGGTCGCGAGTATTCCGACATGATTTGGCCCATCGACCTGGTTCTCATCTTCGGCATCCTGACGCCGCTTTGTTTGAATGTCGCCATGACTATCAAGCATCGACGGACCCAGGGAATTTATACCACTAACTGGTTCTTTGGCGCAGCGACCTTCATGGTTATCATCGTGTTCTGTGTCGGTAACTCTCCTGAGTTTTTCCAGTTGACCGGTTTGACCGAAGCCTACCTGACCTGGTGGTTCGCCCATAACGTGCTTGGGTTGTGGATTACACCGGTGGCAGCTGCGATCTCTTACTACATCGTACCAAAGGTTACCGGTAACCCGCTGTACTCGCACCGTATCGGGCACTTGCACTTCTGGTCAGTTGTGGTGTTTTATTCAACACCCGCTGCGCATCACCTGATGTCAGCGCCGCTGCCGGAATGGCTGAAATCTTTCGCGTCCGTCGAAGGTGTGTTGATCCTGGTACCCGCGATTGCATTTGTATCCAACTTGCTGCTGACCATGTCCGGCAAATGGAAAATGTTCGTGGAAAACGTGGAAATCAAGTTCACCATTACCGGTGTGTTGATGGCAATCCCGCTGAACATGCAGGGCGGCTTCCAGCAAACCCGGGCGATTAACTGGTACATCCATGGTACAGGCTGGATTGTGGCGCACGCTCATCTGGCGCTGCTCGGTTTCTCAACTTTTCTTGAAGCCGCTGCGGTTTATTACGGCCTGCAAACCCTGTTGCGCCGTAAATTGTATTCCCTGGCGCTGGCCAACTTCCATTTCTGGATGCTGCTGGTTGGATTCACCACTTACTGGGTCTCCATGACTATCGCTGGTCTGATTCAGGGCGCCGGTAAAATCTATGAAGTACCATACATCGATGTTGTTATCGCCGAACATCCTTACATGATCGCGCGTTGGGTCGGTGGAACCATGGTATTCCTGGGTAACTGTGTATGGCTGTTCAACATGTGGAAAACAATGCGCCAGGGTACGTTGATACCTGCCGGCCGTTTGCCGCATGAATTGGCCTACGAACGTTAATAATTAAAAGAAACTTGGGGAGGATTTAAAACCATGGCTTTTAGAGAGTATACCATTGGAGCCCGAATGTTCGGGCTCGCCTTCGGGTCCTCGATGTTCATCACGCTTTATATGCCGGCGATGGACATTCGGAATGTGTCTGTAACTGATACCGGTCTGCATCGCCAGTTGGGATTCGGCCGTGTCGGTGGGTTTAGCTACGAAGACCCGTTCCTGCAGGGTAAGGCAAAACCACAGACCGTCGTAATCACCAAGGATCCAAAATCACAAGCGGATATAGAAGCAACGCGCGCCTATGTCTACCAAGCGGGTGTGCCGTTCCCGAACGGAATTCGCCATCCGATTATCCTGGGTGACAAACCAACGAAAGCTAGTCTTGAAATCGGTAAGATTAGTCAGGCTGACGAGAGTAAAGGCGCCGTGTTTGTTGTCCGCGAAATGGACCAGGGTGGGGAAACTGTTCCCTATATCGAAAACGCCACAGCCACGCGCGGCTGGACGCCTGAAGCGGTCATGAGCGTCGCCACCGATGACAAAACCTACAACATCGGTAAAGGTAAAATCATGTTCGTTCGTGAAGGTTGCTGGTGGTGCCACACCCTGTTACCGGAAGAAACGCAGGACTGGCAATACTTTGGAGCTCCGCCGATGTTGGGTGACTTCAATGGTGAAAGTCCAACAGCCTTCGGTTCTGACCGTAAAGCGCCGGATCTGACCCATGTGGGATCACGTAACTCGTCCCGCGAATGGATGATGATGCATTTCTTTAATCCGCGTCTGGTTCAACCCCATTCCATCATGCCACGTTATGATTATTTGTGGGGCGAGAAAGACGCCAAGGGTAATGACATCGATTACGATCAGTGGCGCACTGAGTACAATCAATATGTCGCGAATGAGCGTGTTTATCCGCCTGAAGTACCGATTCCGGCCTCAGATAGCGAAGCTCGTGCATTAATCGACTTTGTTCTGAACTTGAAATAACGGGGGACTGGAAAAATGGCTTGGAAATTTGATAATCCGCTTTACTCCTTAAGCACCGAAGATCAAAACGATGAGGCGAGAAAACTGTGGGAAGGTGAAAGCCTTGGAGGCATTACGGAAAATAACAACCGTTTGCCGCAACCCGTGGTTGGCCTGTTACTTCTCACGATTGTCACAGCGTTCCTGATTACGGCGCCGCTTTGGGGGCAACGTCCGACGGCGGCTATTTATGCCGAATACGTCAAACTGATGGATACCCCGGAAGTTCAAGCGATTAAGGGTGACGATGCCAAGATGGAATATATCGTCAACAAGGTTCGCACTGAGGGATCCAAATGGACGGCATTACAGGAACGCCATCCGCTGACAATGGATGATTTGCGCATGATTAAACCGCAAATCATCGAGTTACAGCGCGAAGGTGCCCGCTTGGAGGAATACACTGTTCTTGGAAACGACTTGACACTTGCTAACTTTGAAGGCGCCAAACGTGAAGACGGTTCAACCATCCGCACGCAACCCTGGTGGGATAAGGGATATACCATTGATATATTCTTTATCGTCATTTTCTGTGTATCACTCATTATCACTGTAAAACGCTTGCCGAATTACAGTTTTGTGCCTGATCACTCGAAACATCACTAGGATTACGGGAGAGAGTAAAATGCTTGATTTAGATAACGGACCATTTGCAATGCTTATCTGGGTGTTGGTCGTGTACACTGTGCCCTTTATTTACAGCTTTTTTGTCGACAAATTTGACAAGGATAAAGAGGCAATCGACAGTTATTCGAAATAAGCTCAGAATCGTTGTGAGTAAGCCATGTCGCCGTCGTGGTGGCATGGCTTTTTGCGTACTAATGCTGGTGAAAAATTAGACAGGTTCAGGTTGCTGCGTGTAAAATAGTATTATCTGGCAAAACCTCCCCCCCTAAATTATCGGTAAAATTGAATGTTTCACGATTTTTATCATCTTATAGCTGTAGCAGAAGACAAAACTCATCCCTTTGGTATCGATATGAGCATCAAGGGTATGAGTTCCCAGAACTTTAGTATGGGGATGTTTTACTTTTTGATGTTTGGAATTGCCGTGTTTTTGGTGATCTCCTTTATGTTTATGTTTCGCGGCAAGGCACAAAAACTGAAAAAAGGAGAGAAGATACTGTTCGTGTGGATCCTGTTGGGGGTTGTTGTGGCGATTGTATTTGGCGCCGCTCAAATGATGCACGGATTTTTAATATAGGTGCACGGGTTTTTGAAATAGGAGAGAACGATGGATTTTCTGAATAATCTCGATGACGGCTGGACCATTTATTTATGGCTGGTGGCGGGTGCGGGCATCATTATCGCCTCGATTATCGCGCTTCGCTGGGCGGCAAAAAATGAACAGTTCGATGAAGACATTAAATACGTAGTGTTTGACGAAGACGATAAGGACAAGATGTCGGAAGAGGAATTTAAAAAAGCCATGGAAGTCAATAAGTACCAGGAGGAACTGCGGGAGAAGTTTCTGAAAGAGGAAGCTGAACGCAAAGCCCAGCACAGGAAAAAAGTATCCTAGGGTAATTGCAGTTGTATAGAAGAAAGCGGTTAAGCGTCGCGATGAATATGCTACGTTGCCGTAGTATAATTGAATAATAAAAAGTCGTTACTGATTATTACAGTATTATGAAAAAAGGAGAAAAAGGCATCCTGTGGGTAATAGGGTTGGCAGTATTGGCGGCAGCTCTATACCAAGGCTACGGGGTTGTTGGCCGTGTTGAGAGTGATAAGGGTATTCCCTATTATACGACGGCCTCCAAAGAACTGTCCGAAAAAGCCCGTGTTTTGTTTTCGAAATATCAATGTTATGACTGCCACAGTCTTTGGACTAAACGCAATATCATGCAGCATGTTCCCGCGCCCGCCCTGGATGGCATAGGTTCATTAAAAAGTGAGGACTGGTTCTATAATTATTTTTCTGCTGAAAACCCCCAGGGCATTGTCCCTACAAGGTTGAAAAAGGAATTCCAAATGCCATCGTTTGCACATATCCCTGAAAAGGATCGTCACACGCTGGCAAAATATCTGGCAAGTCTTAAGGTCAAAGACTGGTATCTCAAGGAAACCAAAAAGCGAGAATATGAAAAGCTGACCGGCGATGAGTATAAGCCATGACCAAAGATAGATTTATAACGGGGACCCTCGCCATCATGATCGGTTGCGTAGTGAACTATGCGGGCGACCGATTGTTAGGGGTTCGCCTTGAGCTGGTGCCGGCGCGTGACCCGTTGGCGATATTTAATGCATTGTGGGCTATCCAGATATTTATTCTGCCCGTTCTTGTAGGGTGGGCCACCGCATCAGTATTTGGCCTCGGTGGGAAATGGTTATGCTATTTCCCTCCTATGGTTGTCAGAACCATCGCTTATGCCCAAAGTTACTATATGGTCGAATTGCCTTCAGGTATGACCCTTATGCCGTTCGGCTGGTGGATCTTTTTTGTAATCCTGGCCGTCGAATGCTCGGCTATTGGCGGCGTTTTCGGCGAAGCGATGATTAAACGCATTTACGGGCGAACCAGCCCCGAAGAAGCTGAATCAATGTATATCAAGCCTGATAATCATGACAGTGATAAAGAGGCTTCAACGAATAAGTAGCTATGGCGTCCCGCAGACCACGCGTTCAACTGAGCGAACAGCAACGCTTAATCCGCAAGCGTTATTTAGTGGCGACACTGATTACCTGCATTTCTCTCGCCATGGTGTTCGGTACTTTGCACGTGGTGAAGCTGGGTTCCAGTCGCATGGCCGACATGCGAGCCAAAGCATCCTACAACCTGGATGAGGAAAAAGAGCATATACGGGCGGCAGGTGAGGATATCACGCTGCATGAAGAGCATGAAACCAAAACCAAAGCGTCCGCGACCTATATGCAGTCGGAAATTGATGCGCTACTGACTCCTGAACAATGGGGCGATATTAACTCTACAATCGAAATACCCGCCGGCGAATTTATAATGGGTTCTGATTCAGAGCGCACCGACGTGCAAAATAGACCCCGGCATAAAGTTTCATTGGAAAAATATTACATTGATAAGTATCCGGTGACCAACGTGCAATACGCACGTTTTATCGCCGCAACCAGGCACCGGCCACCACTGGATTGGGTTAACGGCAAAATACCCGATCAGAAGTATCTGCATCCGGTAACTATGGTGTCATGGTATGATGCCAGGGACTATTGTCACTATGCCGGCAAACGGTTACCCACAGAGGCTGAGTGGGAAAAAGCTGCCAGAGGCACCAAGGGAAACCGCTGGCCGTGGGGTGACAAAATGGATCCGTCAAGGGTCAATACTTACTATAACGTAGGTGCGACAACAAAAGTAACTCGCTATAAATCGGGTAAGAGCCCATACGGTGTTATGGACTTGGCGGGAAATGTCAGCGAATGGACAGCAAGCGATTTTAAACCCTATGAAGGATCGGACGCACCAGCATCGCTGTTTAAACCAAAGGCGGTGGTGGCTGGTACGCCGGCAGACAAGGCCATGAAAGTAGGTAAACTGGTGGAACTGGACAAAGGCGCGTTTAAAGTAAGGCGGGGAGGGTCCTGGAAAAGTGATCCTTTTTCCACTTCGGCCTACCATCGTAACTACTCGTTACCCAATTATGCATCGGACTTTTTTGGATTTCGCTGCGTAAAGGATGCGTCGGCCATGGCGAAGTCGACCGGTCAATAATTCGCACCGAATACCCTAAAGGGCAAATCATGAAAAACTGTGTAATGTATTTTTTATCGTTCGTTTTTGCGATGCTGGTTTCCCAATCGGCGTTTGCCGCCGACAGCTATCGGTATTTTCACGTATCAATTGAAACACCGTGGGCAATATTTATATTTTTACTTTTAATTATTCTGTTTCCATTTGTATTATCCGCCATTCTGTATTGGTATTTCACTTTTAAAAAGCACAAGGAACAATCAGATACAGAGGCGTCGAATACTGAAGCAGCAGAAGAACAAAATACGTAAAAACATGCTAATGAGAATATCGGGTTTGGGGGGCATCCTGATTGTGCTGTTTACGTGTTACGTAAGCACCGCCGCCGCGGCACCCCAAAACAGCGATAACCCCTCCGCGGAAACATCCGGTGATTCCCAGGTTATGCAATCTTTTGCATCCCAGGATGACGCGGAAACGGGTGTTATTAAAATTGGCGACAAGCGCAAACGCCAGGTCATGTTTGTGATGGGTGTGCCGTTGCTGTTGTTCATAATGATTACCGTAGCATTGGGAATTGCCATGGGCGTATTTGGAAAAGATGTTTACGTTCCCCATATGATCTTTGCCGGATTGAGTCTGACGCTGGCACTTGGCCATGCCATTGTTGGGCTGGTCTGGTTCTGGCCGTTTTAACCGCGCTAATGGTTGCCTGAGCACAATGATGTGTCGCCGGTCATGACACTAGTTCCTCCAAAATATTTTTATCTGCTCATACTGATGTTGTACTTCCTGTCAGGAATGTCCAGCCTGTCCTATGAGATCCTGTGGGTTCGGATGTTGTCGCTGGAATTTGGCGTCAGTATTTTCGGTGTTGTTGTCACAGTCGCAGTTTTTATGCTGGGATTAGGGGCAGGCAGTTTGCTGGCGGCGCATTATTTTCGTTCAGTGACCAACCCACTTAGATTGTTTGCGATACTGGAGTGCGCCATTGCAATAGTGTCTATTGCGATACCGTGGATTTTCAGGTTGATCGATGGTTTATTGCCGGCTTCATTAAGCGAGTCCGCATTAACAGTATGGTACTTGTGGCAATTCGCGACTACCGGTGTCGTGCTATTAGTCCCGGCATTGTTGATGGGGGGCGGATTCCCCCTGATATTACGATTGTTCAGTCAAAGCCCCGCCGCTTTGGGTACTGTTTATGGTATTAATACCCTGGGCGCGGCGGTGGGGGCGCTATTACCGTTATTGTTATTGCCGGCATTGGGATGGACCGCCGCCCTTTATGTCATCGTTGCCATCAGCCTAATCGTCGCGGCGATTGCGGCATTGATAGCCCGTGACTATTCACCTCCCGGTGAAACATCCTCTGGACCTATGCCCAGGATGGGGGACAAACGGTACCTCAAAACCTTGCTTGCCTATGGTGGTATTGGTGCCGTTGCGCTGATACTGGAAATTGCGTGGACACGACTCTTCGGTATGGTTTTTCTGCGCACTGAATACGTATTAGCCATCATCCTGGCGGTTTTTTTAGTGGGTATAGCGGGAGGCAGTGCCATTGCCCGCTTTGTTGATCACCGAGCCTGGTTCAACGCATTGCCCATTATCGCCGGTGGTTTTGTGATGCTCAGTCTCTGGGCGTTACCCGGTGCGGCAGGGATGGTTGATAATGAACAATACAGCTCGCTGGGTGAGGCCTTACTGCATCAGGGATTCATTATTGCGCTGTTGACATTACCGGTGACGCTGGTATTCGGGGCGTGGTTGCCACTGTTGAATGAGCGGTTGGGGCATAGTGGTGTCAGTGGTGCCAGACTTTACGGTGCCAATGCCGTGGGCTCCGCGCTGGGCGCGCTCATTGCCGGGTTTGTGTTGACACCCATGTTTGGAACCAACGCGACCATCGTGTTGGCCGCCATACTGACGGTCATTATCAGCATGGTATGGAACAAGAGTTACAAGGTTGCGCTCGCGGTGCCTATGCTCGCATTGGCGGGTATCCCGGTCTATCACATGGCGCCGGTCAGTGAATTAATGCCGAAGTTATATGCACAGTCGCATGACCTGTACAGTTATGAAGACGCCGTTAACGTCACTCATGTCATCGCCCGTCCTGATGGGCAGCGGTTATTACTTGCCGATCTGCAACGAATGGATGCCTCGTCCGATCCGGCCTCGGTACAGTCCCAGAAAAACCAGTCCCGGTTGCCCCTGTTATTGCACCCCTATCCGCGCCGTGTATTGTATTTGGGATTGGGTACCGGAATATCCGTGTCAGGATCGCTGGCATACCCGTGGCTTGATCGTACCGCGGTGGAATTGTCGCGGGGGGCTATTAACGCCGCTTCCCGCTGGTTTCAACCTGTCAATGATAACGTAATGGACCATACGACAGTGGTCCGAGATGATGCGCGGCGTTTTCTGATGACACGCAGCGGCCTTTACGACGTAATTATCGGTGACCTGTTTCATCCGGATCTGGTGGGCCGCAGTGCATTGTTGTCGCGCCAGCAATTTGAGCGGGCCAGTCACCATCTGACCGACAACGGAATTTTTGTGCAATGGATCGCGCTTAATCAGTTCGAAGTCGATTCTTTAAAGATCGTGTTACGGACCTTCAAAACCGTTTTCCCTGACGCAGTTCTGTTCGTGGATGCGTTTCGCGTTGCACTGGTGGGATCCAACAGCGAACTGACAGGATTGCCTGCTGTGCAGGAAAATCTGGCCCGGTTGAACAGCCGGCAACAGCAGCTGATTACCGGTGGAGAAGGCCAATTTACCTGGCTTGGTCGCTATTGGGGCAAAATCAACGTTGATCCGGCGGGGCCGATTCAGGACGAATGGGCGCCCCAAATTGAATTCCGGCTACCGCGGGCCCGTTACAACGGCGACCTGGATCTGGCCAAACTGCTGCACTTTATGCTGCAACAGCGACCCCGGGTGGATCGGGCGGCCAAGGACTTGCGCATTAATGAATCCCATTATACGGCTTTTGAGCGGGCCTATATCGCCACTGAAGACGCCCACCGCAGCTGGCTTGCTCTACTGCAAAAAGATTATCAACGGGGCCAGCATTTACTGAGGCTGGCGTATCAGGCCAATCCTGAGGACCGCTGGATCGGATTTGCCGTTGCCGATGCGGCGCTGGAAAACTATGACGTGACGCGTCCGCCCGACGTGCCTGAAAAAACCGTATTGGAATCGGTGCTAAACATACGCCCGGATCATGCAGAGGCGCTGAGGCGCCTTTGGTTCCTGGAAAAGCGCCAGGGCGACGCCGAGCAGGCCCGTAATTACCGGGACCGTTTTGCGGATATCAGTCCACTGGCCGCCGAGTTAATGGCTAAATAGTTATAACTTATTGATCTGTATAGTTAATATGCCGGTTAAGTGAGGGTTCACCGAGAATATGATATAGTGCCGCCATGCGCAGTAATGACTCACTCAGCAGTATACCCATTACCACGGAAACTCCCAAAGCCAGTAAGCGCTTACATTGGCAGCGCCGCGCGTTGCAGGTACTGACAATTGTTGTGGCCCTGGTTATACCCATCAGCGGCCTGTTTCGAATTGACCCGATGGCTGGCGCCTTTGTGGTACTGGATCGCCAGATATGGTGGTCTGATTTTTTTCTGGTATTCGGTTTCTGGATGATGGTCGCCAGTAGTCTGGTACTGCTTTATTCGACAGTGGGTACCGCGTTTTGTGGCTGGTCGTGCCCGCAAAACAGCCTTTCTGAATGGGCTAATTTCCTTACCCACAAGTTATTGGGCAAACGGGCAGACGTATCCCTCAATGGTGACAAAATGCACGTTGGCGCCAATAAAAACCACTGGCTCAACTGGACGATACTGGGTGCCAGTTTTTTCGCCGCGGCCATGTTTTTTGCTCTGATACCGTTATTCTATTTCTACGCGCCGCCAGTGGTATGGGCGTTTGTTACTTTCCAGCACAATGAAAACCTGGCTTCGTCGCTACATTACATTTATTTTATTTTTGTCCTGGTGATATTTCTCGATATTGCCTTTATTCGCCATTTCTGGTGCCGTTTCATGTGTATTTACAAGGTATGGCAGCACGGTTTCAAAACCAAGCAAACCCTGCACGTTGCCTATGATGAGTCGCGCTCGGAACTGTGCGAGAAATGTAATTATTGCGTGACCCATTGTTTCCTGGATCTGGACCCGCGTAAAACCAATATCTTTGACACTTGTATTAATTGCGGTGAATGCATAACCGCCTGCAATAACCTGCAGGCAAAAAAAGGCCGGCCGGGTTTACTGAGTTTTAAAATCGGTGAGCAACAGGCAGGGGGTTACCAACTGTTGAAAACACGGCTGTCATCACTTTCTTCCCGCGTGCACTGGACGATTCCCTTTGCGTTATTGGGCGTGTCTCTGTTCGGCTGGGGACTGATCAGTTATGAAAGCTACCATCTGGCGGTATACCGCGCTGACGCCGCCCATGGCGCCCAGATCAACGATTATCGTGTGGCGGTATCCAATAAACGCTATGGTGACGCGCAACTGGATATCAGTGTCGAGGGATTGCAACCTGGATCCTATCAGCTGGAGAAAACAACCGCAGATTTTACGACCGCCGGTCGTGTCGATTTGCGATTGCACGTCAATGACGGGCTGGCGCCCGGTGTACACTCCTTCCTGGTGCACGCCTGCGCGCCCGATGGCTGGCAAGACAGTTACCGGGTGCAACATTTTGTCGCAAAAAATTAGGTACAATATTATGGTTGATACAGACAAAGAGCAGCATCCTGAACTTGGCGATGTGAAGGAAAAAAAATGGGGTGAAATTCCCGAGGACAATTTCGGTTATACGTCGGACGAAGAACGGCGCAACAAACGCGGTCTGGAAGATTGGGAACTGGTGGAGAAAGTTCCCCAGTCACAAAAAGCGGTGCCGAAATGGTTTATTGCGGTTATCGTGGCCGTATTGCTGGTGGCCATCGGATTGAGTTTCCCGTTCTGGGGCGATCGACCGGGTTACGAGCGGGAATGGATTAACGGGGGGTTCGGTGCTGCATTGCTATATTTACTCGTATTCGGCGGTTTCGTGTATTTCATGGTAAACGCTTATAGTCCCAGCGTGGATGGTAACGAGGATATGGATTTGCCCGACCGCGCCGGCAAAACAGACAAAAACAACGACAATACTGCAGGGCAGGCCGATGCCAAGAAACAAAATCACGTCACCGATCAAAAATAACATTCCGTTTGCCGGGATTACCCTGGCGTGTGCTTTATTATTACTGGCCGCCTGTTCCGACAGCGGGAATAACCAGGGCATGAAAGTGACGGACTACCCGGATCATCAGACCGAAGCGGCGAAATTGTATATTACAAAATGCGGGCAATGCCACGCGGCGCCGTTGCCGACAGTCCATCCGGCGAATCAATGGCCCGGCATCGTTGAGCGGATGACGATGCGAATGAATAATAAAGCAATACAGCCACCAAACCGCCAGGAAATTGCGGTTATTCTCGGGTATTTACAAGAACATGCGTCGCAATAGATCGTACCAGACCCGCGTGCTGCGTATACTGGTCGTTTGCCTGCTGGCGGTCGCGGCAACCGGTTGTGGCAAAGGCAATGCCTATATCCTGGTACCGCAACATTGGAATAATACCGAGTTTGTGGTTGAGATCCGGCCGGGGGCGCCGACACGCGGCATGAATGAGTTTGTTGTGGTGGCAACCGACCGCGACGGCGTGCCCGGCTACCAATATGTGGTTTCCATTAAAATGGCTTCTGATAACCAGTGGGTGCAGATGATTCAGGACGGTCACTCCGGCGTTTACCGACGCGCCATCGCTGTCCATGATCCCGCCAATGACATTCTGGACATGCAGGTCAAGCATAGCGATAAAGATCTGCAAACCGTGTTGCAGTATCCGCTGACCAAGCACGTCAAATAGCATTGCCCCTGATGGATTTAACGTCAGCAGATATGTATAACAGCGGTATTTGGCAATATTTCCTGATGAGACTGCATCCAATAGCGAGTTGAATTAAACCTTAACAGACTAGTGCATGCAATACCGCGGTTTATTTTCGCTTTTGTATCCGTTTGGCCAGCGTGGAACTATGTTGCCAGCGTCGCAACAACAAAATTTTGTCGCCCCCTTTTTCGTCTCGGCAAACGGGGCAGGTCAAATAACTAAGATAAAGTTCCTTGGGCATTCGACCAAAATCGAATAGCTGCATCTGCAACTGACGCGTACTCTCCTTGATGGTGCCAATTCCGCCTTCGTGCAAGTAGCCCCTCACATTGAATGAGCCTTCGAGGTTCATGACGAAACGTGATGGGGAGTTGCTGTTTTTCAGCAATCGAAGGATTTCCCCTCTGATAAACCCGGTGCGGGTGAGCACCAGTCCCGGCCATTGCTCCTGCAGTTCCAGTTGTTCAATGTCGTTGTGTTGCCGTTGGACGTAGACATCATAGGATAAAGGCATATACAGAAAGGCGGGTATTTTCAGCCGGTGGACGGCCTGGCCGCTGAGATCGATATCCTGTTCGTGCCAATGGGGATAATCGGTGGGGCAGGGGCACTTTGTCATTGAACCGGAATTTTTTTCCTGACGGTGAGAAAAATGTTAATAAAGTAAATCCAGAAACCAACACCCAGGATTGTGGATGAGGTACCGATAACCGGTCCGTAGTAGCGATGGATCGCCTGCACGCCCGCATCGGTGTAGGGATTATTCAACATCGCCTGTCCTTCCAGAATGCCAAACGTCAACAGCGTTGAATAAAAGCAGGCAATGCCGATAATCGTCCACCAGAAAGTGTGGTTGACTAATTTACGTGAATAAATAGCGATACCCGCCATCCTGGGAATCAAATAATAAGACGCGCCCATTATAAACACGACGACACCACCCACTACGTTAATATGGGCGTGGGCCAGGGGGTCAATCATGTGTCCGGGACCGCCGTAGGGACTGCCGATTGCATCAAGCCAGGCCCGTATCGGGGTCATAACCTGTAACACACCATGCACCGTACCCACAAAGAAACAGAAGGCCGATGCAAGGACAAATTTAACAAGATGTGGCTGGCTTTGGGAATGGTCGTTCATACTGCTTTATACGGTTCGGTTTATGGCTTTTGAATGGCGGATGTTGCCTGTTATTCTATTTATTACATCAGCTATTGCAGCAACCGCTGGCATGGATCGTATTACGATGATTCGGACAACGACCGCAATTACATGCTTTCCAGTCAGTCAGAAATCTCACTAATAACGAAAGGTTTGGTTAGCGTTATTAGCAAATACCGGTGTTGCAATAACAAAGCCCGGTAACCCGGGCTTTGTTGTGCGACTGGAAACGGTAGTACAGCGTTTGCTACAGAAAAACGCTTGTTACTTTTCGCCACCCAATTTACGGCTGGAAGCGGCAGTATCCATTGCCTGGCCACCCAGATAAATTGCAAAAATGAATAGCCCGCCGAATACGATAATTGGAGTTAAAGATGCGATTAAATCCATGAATTTCTCCTGCTTTGTTATAAGTAATACTTGGTTTAAGTTGCTAGCCGTAATATCAGGATGGCGCTTGCGCATCCAATAATCCTGTTAGTGATATTACGCCCCTCCCCGAAAAACCGTGGCTCACCACCCTGTCAGCTGTTAAGCGCAAAAGCCCGTGGCTCTGGGCGATCGCTGGCAGCGAAGCCGAAAGATTCGTGAAGCCAGTCTATCGGAAGTCCCTGATTCAGGCAAGCATTTCGCCGCCAAACCGGAATTATCGCTTTTAATAATTCTTATTGTTTCAATGGGTTATCGAACCTTGGCGGAACCGTTGACGCGGGGATCGCTGGCGGCAAACAGCTTATTGGCCTGTTTATCCCACATAACGGCTTGCATATTGCCGTAACGCCAGCCGGTTTGCTTTAACTGATAGCCGCGTTGTTCCAGTGCCTGGAGTTCCCGTTCCGATAAGGCACCCTCTTCGTACTGGATGACATCCGGCAAAAATTGATGATGAAACCGCGGCCGGCTGACCATGGACGCCGGGCGGCCGCCATGGGCGTAGTCCAGGATACCCAGCAACACCATGGTAATGATTCGACTGCCGCCCGGGGTGCCCAGTACCACGACGCCGCGCTTATCCTCTAAAAAGGTGGGGCTCATGCTGGACAGAGGGCGTTTTTCCGGAGCGATGGCATTGGCTTCAGCGCCCACAAGACCATAGGCGTTGGGAACGCCGGGTTTGGCGGAAAAATCATCCATTTCATCGTTGAGCAATATACCGGTCTCCGGCGCTACCACACAGGAGCCGAAGGGATAATTGACCGTGAGTGTGGCGGCCACCCGGTTTCCGTCTTTGTCGATAACCGAAAAATGGGTGGTATCCGGCCCTTCGAGGGACGCCGAGATGCCAGGTAATAATTTGCTGGGGGTGGCCAGTTCGGGGTGAATGGTGGCGCGCAGCCCGGCAGCGTAATAGGGATTCAGCAGCCGAGCAATGGGAATGTCAACGAAATCCGGATCCCCCAGATACACAGCGCGGTCCCGATAAGCGCGGCGCATGGCTTCCACAATGAAATGAATGCGATCAACATCATCGTAGCGATCCAGGTCATAACCGGACAAAATGTTTAGCATGGTCATAATAGCGATACCGCCGGAGGACGGAGGGGCTGCCGAGGTCACAGTGATTCCGCGATAGGTGCCCTGTATCGGTTGGCGTTCCACCACGTTATATTCGGCCAGGTCATCCAGCGTCCATATGCCGTTAACGGCACGCACGCCGTTCACCAGTTTTTTTGCCAGCTCGCCCTGGTAAAAACCGGCTTTGCCTTTTTCCGCAATGAGTTCCAGGGTCCGAGCCAGATCCGGCTGGCGGATCACATAATCGGGTTTTGGAACCTCGTTATCCTGTAAGAAGATAGCCGCCGCGGCGGGGTACTGGCGCAGGATGTCCAGTCGGAATTTTGCCAGTCGCCGGTAATGTTCATTGACCTTAAATCCATGCCGGGCCTGTTCAATGGCCGGTTGCAGGCTAGTGGCCAGCGGCAGGCGGCCGTATTTTTTGGCCAGATGTACTATAGCCGCCGGTATGCCCGGAATGCCGGCGGCCAGTGGACCGTTCATGGACAGGCCGGGTATAACATTACCGGCTTTATCCAGATACATATCGCGATGGGCGGCTTTGGGCGCTTTTTCCCGGCCGTCAATCATGGTTTGAAATTGGTCTTTTTCGCGGTGGATTAACCAGAATCCGCCACCCCCCAGGCCGGAACTCATGGGTTCCACCACGGCCAATGACGCGGTAATAGCCACGGCGGCGTCAAAGGCGTTGCCGCCCTGTTGCAGGATTTTATGGCCGGCGGCCGTGGCCAGTGGGTGGGCGGTGGCAATGGCCGCACCGGGCAATTGCCGGCCGAACGCGGGGACGGTAACAACAACCAGCAACAGCAATGCGACAACTGCTAACGCTGATCGCGGTGATATTGGACATGCTGACGATAACCGGTGATATTTCATGGTGGACAGTCTCTTAATATTTTCCCGTGATCGTGATCGGAGTGTTGTTGACAACGCCGCTTTTTGCGCCTGCAACAATAATTAATAAAGTGTGCCGGCAAAAATAAAGGCCCGGGTTGGGCCTTTATTTTAGTGAAAGCTGATGAGGATACAAACTGTTAGCGACTGATGTTAGCGATAATGGTTACTCCCATCAGGCGGACTGGGCCATCAAACGCTCATATTTAGCCGTGAGTTCTTCCTTGGTTTCCTGGTGATTGGGGTCCAGTGGGATACAGTCCACGGGGCAGACGTCTACGCACTGTGAGGTTTCATAGTGACCCACACATTCGGTGCACAGGTTGGGATCAATCACATAAATTTCGTCGCCTTGTGAAATGGCGCCGTTGGGGCATTCGGGTTCACAGACGTCACAATTAATGCATTCGTCGGTAATCATTAAAGCCATGATAGATACTCGCTTATTACTTTAGTGTCACTAAAATCGTCGGAGACGGATTGTTAATTTAATAGAGTTTATTGTGTTTTTCGCTTAATTATAAATGGATCTAACCGGGTGTTGTGCACATTCGATACGCCCAACAGGGCTACCGGATAGTAAAAAACAAAAAAACTACTGTTTAGCCCATTGGATCAGTTCTATGACTGAAAGTTGCTGTATTTTAACACAGCAACAACCATGGCGGGCCCTAATTTGCTAAAAATTAACCAGTTTTCGCTATTAACGTGATTATAAAGCGAAGAATAAATCCACTGGTTGCCCGGTTTTGAGGGTTTAAAGTCTAGCGCAAGCGTTTGATTAATTCAGCCATAACGTTTTTATGGACAAACGACGATACATCCCCGCCTAACGCGGCAATTTCACGGACCAGGCTTGAGGAAATATAGGCGTATTTTTCCGCGGGCGTGAGAAACAGCGTTTCAATTTCCGGCGCCAGTTTGCGGTTCATCCCTGCCAGCTGGAATTCGTATTCGAAATCGGAAACCGCCCGCAAGCCGCGTAATATGGCCTTGGCGTTATGTTGCTTGGCAAATTCCACCAGCAGTCCGGGCAGGGGCAATATTTCCACATACCGATATTCCTGTAATGCGACCTTGGCCATGTCGATGCGCTCTTCCAACGAGAAAACCGGCGCTTTGGCGGTGTTTGCCGCGACGGCGACAATCACTTTATCAAACAGGTGCAGCGCCCGTTGTACCAGATCGGTGTGGCCTCGGGTAATGGGATCAAACGTACCAGGATAAATGGCGGTTAATTTTGCCATGGGTCACCTTGTCGTGATGCAGTTGTTATGGTCTCATGCCGGTTGTTGCAGGGCCAGATGGTAATGCACGTTCCCGGCTTTTTTTTGACGATGCAGCTGCCATCCGGACGGCAGCTGATTTTCAGTAACGGGTTTCGCCGATTCAACATAGATCCAGGCTTCTTCAGCCAGCCATTGGTGATTCACCAGCAGCTGGCAACACTCCAGGGCGCAGTTTGCGGCGTAAGGCGGGTCCACGAACGCTACATCGAATTGTTTGTCGGCCGGTGATTCATGCAGGCGCTTTAAAACCTGCATGGTATCGCCCAGCAGGGTTTCGCCCGCGTTGGTTTTCAATGTGTGAAGATTTTTCTGGATCTGCTCGATACTTTGTGGGTGCTGATCGACAAACAGACAATGGTCGGCGCCCCGCGATAGCGCTTCGAAACCCAGCGCGCCACTGCCGGCAAACAGGTCCAGGCAACGGGAACCGGCAATGACCGGTTGTAACCAGTTAAACACCGTTTCCCGCACCCGGTCCGGCGTGGGCCGCAGTTCTGCAATATCAGCGAAATGCAGTTTGCGGTTGCGCCATTGGCCGGCAATGATGCGAACGGTGTTACGGGTATGTTGTGCGGTTTTTGGCATCATTGTGTCCGGCAAAAATTGTGGAATGAACAGCAATAACAGCAACAAATAAGAAGCCGCACTAGCTTTCCAGGCCCAGCCAGTCACGGGGCTTTAGATAATTTTCATAAAGGTCCGCTTCCGGTGTACCCGGTTCCGGTTTCCAGTTGTAACGCCATTTTACCAGCGGTGGCAGCGACATCAGGATAGACTCAGTGCGGCCACCGCTTTGCAGCCCGAACAACGTACCGCGGTCATACACCAGATTATATTCGACATAACGGCCGCGGCGATACAGTTGAAAGTCCCGCTCCCGCTCGCCATAGGGCATGTTTTTGCGGCGCGCGACAATGGGCCGGTAGGCTTGAATGTAATGATCGCCGATGCTTTTCATCAGCCCAAAACAGTGGTCAAAGCCCCCTTCGTTAAGGTCATCAAAAAACAGGCCGCCGACGCCGCGGGTTTCATTGCGGTGTTTCAGGAAAAAATACTCGTCGCACCATTTCTTATAGCGCGAATAGACGTCGTCACCGAAGGGATCGCAGGCCTGCTTGGCGGTTTCATGCCAGTGTTTGACGTCTTCCAGAAAAGGATAATACGGCGTCAAGTCGAAACCGCCGCCGAACCACCAGATGGGATCGGCGTCTTCCTTGGTGGCCATAAAAAAACGGACATTGGCGTGAGATGTGGGCACATAGGGATTATGGGGGTGAATCACCAGTGATACACCCATGGCCACGAACTGCCGGCCGGCCAGTTCCGGGCGATGTGCCGTAGCAGAGGCGGGCAGATCGGCGCCATGCACATGAGAAAAGTTCACGCCCGCCTGTTCAAACACATCGCCGTCGCCAAGAACTCGCGTGCGGCCGCCGCCCCCTTGTTCGCGATTCCAGGCGTCTTCGATGAACTTACCCTTGCCGTCTTCTTGTTCAAGGCCGCTGCAGATACGGTCCTGCAGATCCAGATAATAGGCTTTGATGTCGTCCAGGTTAATTACGTTTTGTTGCTGACTCATTGGATGTCCTCGCCTCGTTGCTGCCTGGCAAATGGTACACAAATCCAACGGGTTTAGCGACCGCGGGAGCGGATAGTTATTACTTTACACGAAAAAAAAGGGCTAACCGTTAACCGGTCAGCCCTGTCCTTTACACGTTAGTTATGAAACCGGCGCAGTGTAATTAGGCGTATTTTGCCTTGGCTTCCCGTGCAGCTTGTGCTTGTTCCTTGCTGTATGCCGCTCCGGACCACAGCATGTCATAGGCGATTTCCTCGTTGCCGTTTTCGCACAGTTCCAGTACTTCCTTAAACAGCGGCTGGAAGGTTTCGCTCTTATGGGAAGCCTCATGATCCTCGAAGGAATTCCAGAAAGTGATGATCAGCGCTTCCTTGTCCTTCATCGGGCTTTCTACCGCCTGTCCGATGGTGCTGCCTTCGTTGGACACCTGGCCGCTGTTCAGGGCCACCAGGCCACCCACGAATCCGGTATCAGAATGATAGGTTTTTACGTTTTCGCACAACATGGCGACCCGTTCCTGCAGGTCGTCCACCGTGTAATCGGGTTTGAGTACAACACGGTTAATGGTGATCACGCCATCGGTGGGGAAATTGGGGATAAATGACATAAGTAACCTCCTATAAACCAGGGTTATTTAGCTATTAATAAAATGCTTATAAACTAATATAGCGGTAATCCGGAATAGATCAACCCTCCACGAGTGGATATTGTTAACGGACAATGGCTACGAAAGATGAGAGATGCGCAACCCTGACTACGAGGGGGCTATCCTGAAGAAACTAGGCGGGACGGAGTATTTGACCGGATTTCGCGTCGCGAATTTCGGTGGGGTTGGCGCTCCGGTTGACAGCGCCATGGACCACAAAGTCCACTTTTTGGCCAAAAATGCGCCGTACCGCCAACGCAGAGCGGGCTGGTGGCAACGATTCCCGGTTGGCGCTGGTGGATACCAACGGTTGATCAATTTCTCGACACAAGGCTTGTACGGTGGGATGGGCGGAGACCCGAACCGCCAGAGTATGGTGGGCGCCGGTGAGGTATAGCGGGACTCGCCGGTTGGCGGGTAAAACCCAGGTCACCGGGCCTGGCCAGGTGGCGCTAATGTTGTGCCGGACAGTGTCAGAAGGGAAGACCACCAACGGTTCCAGTTGCCGGATGTCGGCTGCCACCAGGATGAGTCCTTTTTCCAAAGATCGTCCTTTGAGTTGCAATAAATGCAGTACGCTCTCGGCATTGAACGGATCGCATCCCAGGCCGTAAACCGCTTCCGTGGGATAGGCAACAATACCGCCGCTGACAATGACATCGGCGGCTTGCTTGATTTTCCAGGGATTGACCATGGCCGGGTGGACGGGAGTTACAGGGATTTTTGCAGCTCAGCATCTTTGTTGGCGACGGCCTCTGCATTATCCTGCCGGTCTTTCAGCAGCCGCTGGGCTAAATCAGCATCGCCCAGCGCCAACAGTTGTGCGGCCAGATAGCCGGCGTTTTTTGCACCTGCTTTGCCTATCGCCACTGTTGCCACCGGGATACCGCCGGGCATCATGACCGTGGACAACAGCGCATCCTGTCCGTTGAGCGGGCCGCCTTCCATGGGTACCCCAATGACGGGTTTCACCGTCAAACCCGCAACCGTACCGGCGAGGTGAGCGGCCAGACCGGCGGCGGCAATAAATACCGCACAACCGCGTTGATCGGCATCCTTAACGTACTCATGCGTACGCTGGGGCGTGCGGTGGGCGGAGGTGATTTTCACTTCAAAGGGCACGTCCAGTTTTTTTAAAACATCCAGCGTGGCCTGCATGGTGGGCAAATCGGAATCCGAACCCATCAATATGGCGACAAATGGTTTGCTCATGGCTATTTCCTCTTAAATTTTTTGCAACGAGAATGTTTATAGCTGGGTTCAGGTCTATTTGGATTGTTCGCGCGCGATGGCGCGATATCCTATGTCATTACGGTAATAAACATCGGGCCAGTGGATTTTACTGACCTGTTGATATGCCTGTGTTTGAGCCTGTTGTACGCTGTCACCCAACGCCACTACACACAGCACCCGTCCGCCATTGGTGACGATATGAGTGTCGCTGGTTTTTGTGCCGGCATGGAAAACCTTGCAACGGGATTCGTTTTCACCAACAGGCGGCAGGCCTTCTATGATATCGCCTTTGCGGTAATGATCAGGATAACCGCCGGCCGCCATCACTACGCCCACTGCGGCGCGTTTGTCCCATTGGGTTGCAACGCCCGCCAGTTTGCCGTCGATAGCTGCATCGCAAAGCGCCACCAAATCCGATTGCAGGCGCATCATAATAGGCTGGGTTTCCGGGTCACCGAAACGGCAATTAAACTCCAACACTTTGGGTGTGCCGTCAGCCGCGACCATGAGCCCGGCGTAAAGAAAGCCAGTGTACGGATTTCCCTCCTGCGCCATGCCGTTAACGGTGGGTTCGATGACTTCGCGCATGATGCGGTCATGGATTTGCGCGGTGACCACGGGGGCGGGAGAATAAGCCCCCATACCGCCGGTATTGGGACCGGTGTCGCCGTCGTCGCGGGCTTTATGGTCCTGTGATGTCGCCATGGGCACGATGTTCTTACCGTCAGCAACCACAATGAAACTGGCTTCTTCCCCTTGCAGAAATTCTTCGATGACAACCCGGTGGCCTGCTTCGCCGAATTTGTTACCGGCCAGCATGTCATCCACTGCCGCGCTGGCCTGTGCAAAATCATTGGCAATGATGACGCCTTTTCCCGCTGCCAGGCCATCGGCCTTGATGACAATGGGAAACGGTTGTTGCTTTAAGTAGTCAACGGCCGCGTTGACATCGGTAAAGGTTTGATAAGCGGCGGTGGGAATATGATGCCGGGCCAGAAAATCCTTGCTGAAGGACTTGGATCCTTCCAGTTGCGCCGCGCCTTTGGTGGGGCCAAAGCAACGTAACCCGGCGTCCTGAAATGCATCCACAACACCCATCACCAGAGGCGCTTCCGGACCAACGATGGTGAGGTCGATGTTTTGTTGTCTGGCAAACTGCAGCAATCCCGGGATATCGTCAACGTTAACGTCAGCGTTTTCGATATTGGGTTCCAGGCGGGTGCCCGCGTTGCCGGGCGCAACATACACCTGTTTAACATCGGTTGATTGCGCCGCTTTCCAGGCCAGTGCATGCTCGCGGCCGCCGCCGCCAATGATTAATACCTTCATCGTTCAAACGCCAAATGTTAATAACCCAACTTCTTTACTACTCAACGCAAAGGCGCCAAGACGCAAAGTTTATAAAAAGATTCCATAACTTGAAAACAGCTACCGAAATTTTGCCCGTTGATGGTTTTGCCTGTATCGCCACCGAATGGATTGCCATGGTCGTACGTTAAATCCAATCCGTTTTGCCTGAATCCCCGCGGCAAGTCATATTAGCCATGGCAACCGTTGCGATCTTTGCGGCTCTGCGCCTATGCGTTTAATTATTTGTGCAAGGTGAAACTGTCCACTTGTATTTCTAGTGAGCCAACACTTAATGACGGAAATGGCGCATGCCGGTAAACACCATGGCAATGCCATGTTCGTTGGCGGCGGCGATAACTTCATCGTCTCGCATAGACCCGCCCGGTTGAATGACAGCGCTGACACCCACTTCGGCGGCACTGTCGAGACCGTCGCGAAACGGCAGGAAGGCATCACTGGCCATCACCGATCCCTTGACCGGCAGACCGGCGTCCTCGGCCTTGATGGCGGCAATGCGAGCGCTGTAGACCCGGCTCATTTGCCCTGCGCCGATGCCCACGGTCATTTTATCCTTGCCGTAGACAATGGCATTGGATTTTACGAACTTGGCCACTTTCCAGGTAAATAACAAATCTTCCACTTCCTGATCGGTAGGCTGGCGATCAGTGACGACTTTTAAATCTTTTTCGCTCACCATTGCCACGTCGCGGTTTTGCACCAGCAGACCACCATTGACCCGTTTAAAATCCATGGCGGTGGTATCAGGTTGTTTCCATTGACCACATTCCAGAACGCGCACATTCTTTTTTTGGTTGAGGATTGGTATGGCGTCTTTTTCAATGACCGGTGCTATCAGTACTTCGACGAACTGACGTTCAATGATTTGCGAGGCTGCCCACATATCCAGAGGCCGGTTGACCGCGATAATACCGCCAAAGGCGGAAGTAGGGTCGGTCTGAAAAGCACGGTTATAGGCCTGCAGAACATTTTCTTCCACGGCCACCCCGCAGGGATTGGCGTGTTTGACAATGACGCACGCCGGCTCTTCAAATTGTTTGACACACTCCAGTGCGGCGTCGGTGTCAGCAATATTGTTAAATGACAGTTCCTTGCCCTGAATTTGCTTGCTGGTGGCAACACTGGCCTCACGGGGTTGGTGCTCCACGTAAAACGCGGCCTTCTGGTGAGGGTTTTCACCGTAACGCATGTCCTGGGCTTTTTTGACCTGGAAGTTGTAGGTGCGGGGAAAAGTTTGGTTTTTTTCCTGAATTTGTTGACCCAGGTAGTTGGCGATGGCGCCATCGTAGCGTGCGGTATGTTCAAATGCCTTGGTGGCGAGGCTGAAACGCAATTTGTCCGATACCTGGCGCTGGTTTTTAGTTAACTCGTTCAACACCAGGGCGTAGTCGCGGTTGTCCACCACCACGGTGACTGATTCATGATTTTTCGCCGCCGATCGCAACAGGGTGGGACCGCCAATGTCGATGTTTTCTATAGCGGTTGCCAGGTCGCAATCGGGTTTGGCGACGGTCTGCTCAAAAGGATACAGATTAACGACCACCAGATCGATAGGCAGGATCTTATGCTGGATCATGACATCGTCGTCCACGCCGCGTCGTCCCAGGATGCCGCCATGGACCTTGGGATGCAGGGTTTTAACCCTGCCATTCATCATCTCAGGGAATCCGGTGTAGTCCGAGACTTCCTTGACCTTAATGCCCTTATCCGTTAGCAGTTTGGCAGTGCCGCCACTGGAAAGGATTTCTATTCGAAGCTCAGCCAGCCCTTGCGCAAACTCGACAACACCGGTTTTGTCAGAGACGCTGATTAATGCTCGTTTTACCGCGGTCATATTATTATTGTTCCACAGGGTGTCGTTGTTGATGTCATTGGTGTTCGCAGTGCGGTCCCGCAGTCTGCCGCCGCAATCCGGAGCATTGTCCCGGTAACAACACCGGCTTTGCCTCGGGTCTGTACTATATGGAAATAGTGTCGCTGACGAGTCCGGGAGTCAATACAGGCCATAGGGGCTACAATTGTCATCCTTCCTGGATATTGTGTCGTCAAGCCAGGTGCCGACCACCTGCTGTGTCCTGGTTTTCTGTCTGGCTTTTTGAATTTACGGGTACACTGCCGGCCACACGTCGCGAGTAAGGTGGCGGACAAATTCATTATTTTATCCGTACGGCGCTTCCACACCGGCCGCAGTACCGTCAAGGTGACGGAACGTTTCACGACCGACGTGAAAGCGCCAATGATTTCTGATGCAGGCGAACAGAGGTAATCTATTGCATCGCGCAGCGGCGCAATGATTACTTGATATCGTATTGTTTTAGTTTTTTGCGCAGCGTACCTCGGTTCAATCCCAACACAATGGATGCTTTGCTTTGATTTCCCCGAGTATATTCCATTACTGATTCCAGCAATGGGCGCTCTACTTCCTGCAAAACCAACTGATAAAGATGTGCGGGTTCGTGACCATCCAAGTCTTTATAGTAGTTTTGTAAGACTTGTTTAATGTGGTCCGACAACGATTGACCGCCAGCTTCTACGGTTTCTTGTTTTTCAAGTGCTGAGGGTAGCTCAGTAGTCATGCTGCAAGTTCCTCTCGCATCATTAGTTTATCGAAAAATTCCTGCGTCAATTGTAATTGATCTTGCACGGTATCAACGCGGTTCACCATCTGGCGGAACGTCGCACCATGGGGGTGTCCCTTGCTGTACCATGAGATATGTTTCCGCGCCACTCGAACGCCTGTGTATTCCCCATAAAAATCATAAAGATTACCCAAGTGCTCGAGAAGAATATCGCGAACTTCCGCGACACCCGGCTCAGGCAGTTTTTCCCCGGTCTCTAGAAAATGTTCTACCTCCCGAAAGATCCAGGGTCGTCCTTGAGCCGCACGTCCGATCATAATGCCATCCGCTCCGGTATATTCCAATACATATTTCGCTTTTTCCGGTGTTGAAATATCACCGTTAGCAATAACCGGAATGTCAACGGCGGAATTTATTGCGGCAATGGTATCGTACTCGGCGTCACCTTTGTAACCACAGGCCCGGGTGCGGCCGTGAACCGACAGCGCTTGCACACCCGCCGATTCGGCAAGGCGGGCAACGTTTATGCCGTTACGGTGTGTTTTATCCCAACCGGTGCGGATTTTCAAGGTAACCGGTACGTCAACTGCAGCAACAACGGCATCCAATATACGACCAACCAGGGGTTCGTCTTGCAACAACGCGGAACCGGCCATGACATTACAGACCTTTTTTGCCGGGCACCCCATGTTGATGTCAATGATTTGCGCGCCGTTATTGACGTTATAACGGGCCGCCTCAGCCATCATTTTGGGATCAGCCCCGGCGATCTGAATGGACTTCGGCTCAACTTCGCCTTCATGGTCTGCCCTGCGCTTGGTTTTTTCACTCCCCCAGAGTAAAGAATTGGAAGAGACCATCTCTGAGACTGCGAGACCTGCACCCATTTTTTTACACAATTGGCGGAACGGCCTGTCGGTAACACCTGCCATAGGCGCTAGCACCAGATTATTTGCTAATTGATAGGGTCCAATTCGCATTAATACTTAATAAAACCAGGGGGTTCAAAAACGGAAGTCAAATAATACTCGCTAACCGTTTAGGGATAAAGTCATTCCGGCGATTTTTTGAAAGAATTTTGGTTTTGGTAATTATGCCCTTGACGAGGCAGCTATCTCTTGCTATGTGGCGGATTATATTGAGAAAAAGTCGAACTCGAAATTCACTGCTTTTTTGCCGGGGTCAACAATTTCCAGTTCAAGTTGAATGGGAACGTTTGATTCCATGCCATCGTCTACGTGATACCCCGAGGGTAAATAATCTTTAGGCAGGAAATTTCTCATCGCCACTTTCTCGCCGTTCATGTCGGAAAAACTCAGGCGCAGCCCGGGGTAGGGCTGAGTAAAGGGGGCGTTATTGATAATAGTAGCGCTCACCAGCAGCGCCTTCTTGGTTTTTGGATGGGTGCGGATGTCCTGGCCCAGCAATTCTATTTGTGCAATATCGGCCTGCATGTCCAACTCGCAACTGACGGTTTTACAGAAGAACTCAATCCATGGACGCAATTGACCAATCTGGCCCAGTTCGTTGTGCTTGAAATAAACCGCCTGGCCGAGAAACAAAAACATTAACAAGAGACTGCCGATGCCCCAGCTGACCATGGAACGGTAGTGGGATGCCGGGATAACAGTGTCCTGTTGAAAATCTTCCAGCAGTTGTTTTGGTATAGCCAGCGTTGGAATATTGTTTTCGATGACCATGGGTTGTTCCGGCTCCGGCTGGGGCTTGGTGGTTTGTTGCCGGGGCTGTGCTGCCTTTTTACCGGGTGTACGGCGTGCCGGTAGTTTTTGTTTAATAATTTTTTTCTTGGCCGGTTGTTGCGGTTTGGCTTTTTCTTTGCGCGCTTTGGTCGGCGTGCTTTTACCGGTGACGGTTTTGTTTTTCGCAATGGTGGTTTTGCCGGACGTTGCACCCTCGTCGGTATCAGGCATTTCCAGTTTTGAAAAATCAAAATCATCGCCACCGGCAGGATTTTTCTTGGCTGGCGTTCTGGCGGGCTTTGCTTTTGCGGTATTCGTTGTGCCCGCAGTCGCCGCGGTCTGTTGCGCCGCCTTCACGGTGCTCTTTGCGCCAGCTGTATCAGGTGTCCGCGTTGCATCAACCTGAGCGTTGTAGTCTTCCACCAGATGGGACCCGTCATAGGCCGGGGTAATGTCCTCATCGTCGTCGGATCCATACTGGATGGGCGTTTCTTCGTCTTCGCTGGAGTGCCTGTCGTTGATGTCGATATCAATTTCGTCTACAGCCGCCAGTGCTTCATCAAAATTGAATTCAGAGGAAGCCTCTTCCAGGGCTTCATTGGCGATCTCGGTCAGCTTGTCATTGGCAGGTTCGTTATTGAGATCGCGGGCGGTGGCGCCGCGGCCATCAACATTGGTGTATTTGCGCTTGGTTTGGGCCTGGCGCTGCAGTTGAGTGACATAGTGTTTCCGGCTCTGGGTGAGAAACTGCTGCGAGGATTGATTTAACGCCTGGATGGCGGCGATGGCATTGGTTAATTTACTCTGGGAGGTGGCGTTGCCATTGCTGGCGGCCACAGGCGCCGGGCCGTGTTGTGGGGTGTTTTTTTTCGCTGCGCCGTTGTCTCCGCCGCCAGGCCCCTGCGGCGGCACTTCGCTGAGGTTACCCAATGCGCTAAATACGTTACTGCACTGCCCGCAGCGCACGTTACCTTGCGCAACTTTCAGGTGTTCCGCGCTGACCTGAAAATAAGTTAGACATTTAGGGCACTGGGTATACATACTATTTTTGGTAAATGATTGGGCGATTTTCCCTAGTTCTCTTGATCGGCAGTTGTCCCGGGACCATTAGAAAAATGTGTCAGGGAAGCCCGAATATGTGAAAAATTATTATAACGCGAAAATAAATATAGCTTTAAGTGTTTATTTGCGTTTCAGTTCCAGGCGGACCCAGTGCTCATTTTGCGCACTGGACAGCAGTTCAAAATGGCGCTGGTAAGCATTGAGCACGTCCGCTTGTTGTTCCAGCAAAATACCGGATAAAACCGCGATCCCGCCGTGTTTGACCCGTTCGGCGAATAATGGTGCCAGGGTGATCAGTGGATTGGCCAGAATATTAGCCAGTAATACATCTGCGTCAATCGTGAGCGCCTCTGTGGTGGATAAAATCCTCAATGTGTCACCGATGCCGTTTTTACGGGCGTTTTCCCGCGTGGCAACAAGCGCTTGAGGATCATTATCCACGGCCCAGACCTCGCGAGCCGCCAGTTTCAGGGCGCCGATGGCCAAAATGCCGGAGCCGCAGCCGTAGTCGATGACGGTTTCGCCGCCGCCCATTTGCCGATCCAGCCATTCCAGACACAAGGCGGTGGTGGGATGGGTGCCCGTGCCAAATGCCAGCCCCGGGTCCAAAAAAATATTGGTGGCGTCCGGATCCGGTGGCGGTTGCCAGCTGGGGCAAATCCAGGTACGACGCCCGAAGCGCAGGGGGTGAAAATGTTTCATCCATTCACGCTCCCAGACCCGGTCTTCCAGCGGTGACAACTGATACGCCGGCAGCTCACGGGGTGCCAGTTGTTGTCGCAGCTGTTCGATCACATTATTAGTATTGGCGGTGGCGTCAAATAAACCGGTGACTGCCACCTGGTCCCACAAGGGCGTTTCGCCGACGCCCGGTTCCAGCAACGGCTGGTCCGCGGCGTCCTGCAACATCACCGATGCCGCGCCGGCATCACTCAACGCATCGGAGAGTTGTGATGCGAGCACTTTATCGGTGAGAAATCGTAGTTGAATCCAGGGCATGGTGTGGGGTTGGTAATTAATGGAAATTGGCGCATACGACGGTCAACAACTGAACAGCAACGGCTGGAACAGAAGGCACAACAGCGATGGGCAGGGGCCCAATACATGGTGTTACAAGCCGAGTTTTTTCTCCAGATAATGGATGTTAGTGCCACCCATTTGAAACGCATAATCCCGGAACAATTCCTGATGTAGAGGGATGTTGGTTTTGATTCCTTCAATAACGGTTTCATTTAGCGCCATCAACATGCGCGCAATGGCTTCGTCGCGCGATTCTCCATGCACGATAAGCTTGCCGATCATGGAATCGTAATAGGGTGGTACCCGATAACCGCGGTATATGTGGGAGTCGACGCGCACGCCCAGGCCGCCGGGGGCATGAAACTCACTAACGGTACCGGGAGACGGCATGAACGAGTTGGGGTCTTCTGCGTTAATACGGCATTCCATGGCGTGACCGCGGATGACAATGTCTTCCTGCTTATGGGCCAGTGGCTCGCCGGCGGCGACCCGAATTTGTTCTTTGACGATATCTACGCCGGTTATCATCTCTGTGACCGGGTGTTCCACCTGCACCCGGGTATTCATTTCTATGAAATAAAACTCACCGTTTTCATACAAAAATTCGAAAGTGCCTGCGCCTACATAACCAATATCACGGCAGGCCTGCGCACAACGGTTACCGATTTTGTCGCGCAACTCATCGCTGATTCCCGGTGCCGGTGCTTCTTCGATAACTTTTTGATGGCGCCGCTGCATGGAGCAGTCCCGTTCGCCTAGATGCACGGCATGGCCATGTTGGTCAGCCAACACCTGGAATTCCACGTGACGCGGGTTTTCGAGGTATTTTTCAAGGTATACCACGCTGCTGCCAAAGGCGGCCTGTGCTTCAGATTGGGTCAATGAAATGGCATTGAGCAAATTGGCCTCGCTGTGCACCACGCGCATGCCGCGGCCACCACCGCCGGCGGCGGCTTTTATGATAACAGGGTAGCCAATGTCCTTGGCCATGCGCAGGATTTCGTTATGGTCATCGCCAAGCGGGCCATCGGAACCGGGAACACAGGGAACGCCGGATTTTTTCATGGCATTGATGGCCGAGACTTTATCGCCCATCAGCCGAATCGTTTCCGAGCGCGGGCCGATAAACGTAAAGCCGCTTTGTTCCAGGCGCTCGGCAAAGTCGGCGTTTTCAGCAAGGAACCCATAGCCTGGATGGATAGCGACAGCGTCGGTGACTTCCGCGGCGCTGATCAACGAAGGAATATTCAGGTAACTGTCGACGGAAGGCGCCGGTCCGATACACACCGATTCGTCGGCAAGACGCACGTGTTTAAGATCGGCATCGGCGGTGGAATGTACCGCTACGGTTTTGATCCCCATCTCCTTGCAGGTTCGCAGGATGCGCAGTGCAATTTCACCCCGGTTGGCAATAACAATTTTATCAAACATAAGCAAACAATCGTGACGTGTTAAGAAGCAATGGCGTTATTCAATGATGAACAGGGGTTGGCCGTATTCAACCGGTTGTTCATTTTCAACCAGAATGGCTTTCACAATGCCCGTTTTGTCGCTTTCGATCTGGTTGAGCAGCTTCATCGCCTCGACAATACAGAGAGTATCACCGTGCTTGACGCTTTGGCCCACTTCGACGAATGGTTTGGCGCCGGGAGACGGCGAACGATAAAAAGTACCGACCATGGGAGATTTAATAACGTGACCGGATATTTCAGGCTCCGGTTCAGCGGCGCTTGCCGTTGCTTCGCCGGCTGTGGCCATTGGAGCCGCCGCCGGTGGCGGTGCGACGGGGATGGTGGTGGTCGCCACTGGCGCGCTGGATTGGCTGTAGCGGCTGATGCGCACCGATTCTTCGCCTTCACGGATCTCCAGTTCTGCGATGCCGGACTCTTCCAACAGCTCGATGAGTTTTTTAACTTTGCGAATATCCATAGTGACAATTGCCTGTTGTAATTAGCTATTCGGTTGATTTATTCGGGCGACGGCCGCCTGCAGGGCAAGTTCGTACCCCTGTGCCCCCAGGCCTGAAATCACGCCGATGGCGATATCAGAAAAATAGGAGTGGCGGCGGAAGGCTTCCCGTTGATAAATATTGGATAAATGAACTTCGATAAACGGAATCCCGGTGGCGGCGATGGCATCACGAATGGCGACACTGGTGTGGGTAAACGCCGCTGGATTGATAATAATGAAGTCCGTTTGATTCTGGGCAGCTGACTGAATGTGATTGACAAGCTCGTGTTCGGCGTTGCTTTGCACGCAGCTAATCTCAACGCCGGCCTGCTTGGCCTGGGCTGCCAGTGTTTTATCAATTTCTGCCAGCGTGGTGTTGCCGTAGTGCTGTGGTTCGCGAGTGCCCAGCAAATTAAGATTAGGTCCGTGTATCACGAGAATTTTTGGCATTGGCCGATGCGTGTCCCTGAAATAAAGCCGCCCGTGTGCTTAAATTTGAATCGATTTGTTAGAAATCGGACGGGAATGTCCTTAAATTTCGAGAAAATCAAATAAATATGCGAAGATTGATCTAAAGCGTGGATTATTACCCAGTCGCGATATATTGTCCAGACTCAACTGAATAAAATCTACATTTTTTAAACTATATTGGAAGATCGCCGCAATTTACCGGATTTTATCCTCAATATCCAGGTACCTTGCTATTCTGCCAGCCGCAGTGCGCCGACGGATCGTGGTTTTGCGGCAGACTGAGCCTAAAGCAGCGGCCGAATGACGGAATCGGCTTTCTGGCGGGTAAATTCTCCTCCCTGTGCATGCACAATGGTGCCGCTGCGGTCGATTACTACCGTCCAGGGCAGGGCGCCAAATCGGTTACCGTATTGTTCCGCGACCTCAATGGCGTCGTCAGTACCGATGAGCATGGGGTAATTGACGCCGAAGGTGTCCATGAAGTCCTGGACTTTTTGTTTGTCATCGATGGCGATACCAATGAACTGCAGTCCCCGGGAGCCCAATTGGTCCTGCATTTCCACGAACATGGGGGTTTCCCGGCGGCAGGGCGGGCACCAGGTTGCCCAGAAATTCAGTACCCGCACTTTACCGTTCCACTCGCTGAACTGATGCATGTTGCCCTGCAGATCGTGAAGGGAGAAATCGGTAACGTGGCGGTTGCGCTGCGCCTGTGCAGCAGTGGTAATGTCTCCTTCGTTGGAAAACAACAATTTTACTAACTGGTCGCCCCCCCAAAGGCCGGCGAGAAACAACATTACATAGGCAATATATCGTGATTTCATTCCCTGTCCCTGCCCGTATCCTGCGTATATTGGCTTTATAATTGGTTAAGTGTTGCAATAAAGTCTTCGGGATCCTTGAAGCCGTAAAAATTCAGCTCCTTGCGTGCGTTACCGTTGCTGTCGAAAAACAGCATGGCCGGCGGTCCGAATACCTGAAAGCGTTTTTTAATGGCTTCTGTATCCGCGTTTTGCGGATCGGTAACATCAGCCTGCAGGGCGACAAATCGGTTCTGCAGGATACGTTGTACGCGCGGATCGTTAAACGTCGCTTTCTCCATGCGACGGCATTCGGTGCACCAGGTCGCATAGTAATCCAGCAGTACGGGTTTGCCGGCGGCTTTGGCTTTGGCCAGTTGTTCGTCCAGTTCCGCCGTGTTGTTCAGGTGGACAAACAGCTCATGGGGTTCAACCACGCCCCCTTTCGCATCCGGCCCTGCTGTTCCGGACATCATGCCAATGGCGGAAATATCCACCGGCTGCATAATATCGCGGTTGCCCTGCATGCCGCCCACCAGCGCCAGAATGCCCCATACCAGTAATACGGTACCGAGGCCTTTCCACAGGTATCGCCAGTTACTGGCGCCCTCGGGTACCGCCTGGGTGGCCCCCATATAAACGCCCACCACTATAAAGAAGATACCCCATAACAATAAGATCGGTACCTGCATCAAGGGCGTCATCAGGTAAATGGCGACACCGATCAACAATACGCCGAACACATATTTCACCACGTCCATCCAGCCGCCGGCTTTGGGCAGCAGATGACCGGCACCGACACCGACGGTGATCAATACCACGCCCATACCCCAGGCCATGGCAAACATCATTGAGGCGCCAAGAACGGGATCAGCGGATTGAATGGCGATGCCCAGTACCAGCATCAGCAAGGGCGTTACGCAGGCGCCGACGATCAGGGCGGAAACGGTGCCCAGGAAGAACGTCCCAAGTAATGATCCGCCTTTGACGTTCTGGCTTTTCATTTGCAGTTTTGACTGGATGGCGGAGGGCATTTGAATTTGATAAAAGCCAAACATCGACAACGCCAGCAGCACAAGAATAACGACCACAATACCGATGCCCCACACGTTTTGCGTATAAGCCTGCAACTGGGCACCGGATGCTCCGGCTAACCAGCCGGCCACCGCATAAACCAGCGACGTGCCGAGGACATAACTGCCGGATAACACCCCGGAGCGCATTTTGGAAGGGTGTTCGCCGGACTGGCCCACAATGGCGCCCACTAGAATGGGAATCATGGGTAATACGCAGGGTGTAAAACTCAACAGAAAACCAATACCGAACGCGAAAAGCAGATTGCCAAAAAAACTGCGCTGTTCTTCGCCGGCGGGAGGCGCGGAATCGCTCTCACCTGGAGCGGTGGTCGTTGCCGCCGTGGGCATGGCTTGCCCGGCGGGCAGTGACAAAGGGATCGTTTTGGTTTGTGGTGGATAGCATAGTCCCGCTTCCGCACAGCCCTGGTATTTGGCTTCCAGGGTGATATTGGTGGGATCCAGTTGCGTGCGTTGTAACGGCAGCCGCAGATCGATGCCGTGGAAATACACGACCATGCGCCCAAAGGATTCATCCACTTTTTCCTTGCCCGGCGGCATATCCACCTTGCCCAGTTCCACGCCATTGGCGTCTTTCAGGGCCAACGAAATTTTGTCCCGATACAGGTAATAGCCGTCTTCGATATCCCAGTTGGCGCGAAGGGTATTGCCGTCCTCAACATCGGCGCTAAATTGAAAAGCTTCGTCGACCGGCAGAAACCGGGGTTCCTCGTCACCGAGCAGTGACTCGCCAAACTTTTTTATGGCCGATAACGCACCTCCGGACGATGTGTCACTGGTGGATGACGTTGCGTTGGATTCGGGGGGTAAGGGGGACAGCTTAAGGGATACCTGTTGTTTTTGCGGCGGATAACAGATGCCGATGTCGGCGCATCCCTGGGAGGTGACTTTTAAATCCAGGGTTTGCGTGGCCACAGTACGGTTCAAGGGAATATCGACGGTGATATCGCCGCGGTAGGTTTCCACTTTGCCAAAAAACTCATCTTCCTTGATTTTCCCCTTGGGGAACACGGCCTGGTCCGTGGTGATGCCCGGTGTGTTGCTCTCAAATTTGAACTTGTCGCGGTAAAGATAGTAGCCGTCGACAATGTGCCACTTGGCGCGAATCATATCGGCACCCAGAACTTCCGTGCTCAATACAAAAGCTTGCTCGGGGGGCAATGGTTCGTCACCCATGATGCCGCTATCGAGAATGTCGTCCTCGCCAAAGCTGAGAGCGGGGAGCAGGGTAATCAGGCCCAGGATGAGCGGGAGAAAAAGACGGGATCTAAGTTGTTTCATTGTGACCTCTAGTTAATGTAGGGGAGCAATACAATCGTCAATCCATGACAAATAATTCGCCAAGCCATTGTTTATTGGGATACTAACGATTTCAGGAAGTTCATAAGGGTGGCTGTCCAAAATGGTGTTTTCCACCGCCTGATAGGCCGAGGACACGGTTTTGGCAATGAGCAGGTGTTCCCGGTCGGTTTCGACTTTTCCCTGCCACTCGTACACCGAAGTCAGGCCGGGGACAATATTGACACAGGCCGCCAGTTTGTTTTCCACCAGTTTTGCGGCAATGGATTCGGCAACTTCCTGGCTGGGGCAGGTGCTTAGGACGATGCAGTGTTGCGGATTTTGGTCAGGTTTTGGTGTTTGCATAGCTAATCTGTTGTCGGTTATAGTGGTTTCGGCTTTTTTCGCTTGTCCGGTTATTTTCGCCCGGCCGTCCGAGTTTGGGCCGGATCCGGATTTACCGCAACATACAAGACAGATGCCACGATAAAAACCAAATTATTGCTCTTTCATCGTATATCGCCGGACATCCGACATTCGAAAGATTTATCCGCGCAATGGGCAGGAGGCCTTTAATTCCTTTAATCAGCCATTATATGGTTATTATCATTTGATAAAAAACACTCGATTCAAGGATCTGTCCCGGTACATATCGCCCCGGCCCAATTTAAAGAGTCTTCCATTCACCATTTGTTACTGTTTCTAAATACCGAAATATGAATCCATTCGCAATATTGCTGGCGTTATTTTTTATTATCCCTCTGGTCGAGATTTATTTATTAATCGAAATCGGCTCGGTGATTGGTTCCTTTCCCACTATTTTTTTGGTGGTGTTTACCGCCGTGCTGGGGGTTTGGTTGCTTCGTGTTCAGGGTTTTTCCACGTTACGCAGGGTCCAGCAAACAGCGGCCCAGGGTGGCATACCGGCGATTGAAATGCTGGAAGGTGCCATGTTGTTGGTGGCCGGTGCCCTGTTACTGACGCCGGGATTTTTTACCGATACGCTTGGGTTTTTGTGCCTGGTGCCGCCGTTACGGCGCACGATGGCCATTTGGTTTTTTCAGCGGATTTTCCGTTTCCCCAAGCCGCCGGGAGGCGGTGGTTATGACGGCGGTGGCAACCGGCATCGGCATCGTCCGGATGTGATAGAAGGTGACTACCGCCGGGACGACTAACCGTCCCGGGAATCCTGCTAGTTTCTGATTTCCCGCCAAATAAATTGTTTTCCAGCCCTTGAATTTCACGCATTCGTCACTATTATTAGCACTCATCGAAATAGAGTGCTAACCAGCAATTTTTAGCATTGTCGTAAAAATCAAAAAAGCTTTTCTATCAAGGAGATAGTTCATGAATATTCGTCCTTTGCATGATCGCGTCATTGTTCGCCGTATGGAGGAAGAACGCACTTCATCT
>JASFOJ010000026.1:0-40536 GCA_050116575.1 Gammaproteobacteria bacterium
GCCTACTACGCGCTGGATATAACCGATCCCGATAATCCGTCGTTTTTGTGGAAGATTACCAATTCCACCAGTGGGTTCTCTGAACTGGGTTATACGTTTGCCCAGCCCCGGGTTGCGACCATGCGCTTTGACAATGGCAGCAGCATTGTCACCAAACCGGTTGTCGTGTTCGCTGCGGGCTACGATACCAACAAAGACGCAACATCCACCGGATCAGATGATTCCATGGGGCGGGGTATATTCGTGGTGGATGCCGAGACCGGATCCCTTAGAGGGAAAGCCGTTAACGGCGGGTCTACAGGCAACGTAAGCTCGACAGAATATGATCACGCCAACCTGGTTGACAGTATTCCATCGACATTGACGCTGGTGGATACCAACGGTGATGAAAATGCCGACCGGGCATATGTAGGGGACACCGGCGGCCGGGTATGGCGGTTTGACATGGAAGGCACCGATCGCACGAACTGGACAGCCACCGTTCTGGCCAATGTAGGCCGTCATTATACCAATGCGACGGGCAACGACCGCCGGTTTTTTCACCGTCCCGACTTTATCCAGTTCCGGGATTCCACCGGCGACTATGATGCCGTTGTTATTGCTTCCGGCAACCGGGCTCACCCGCTGGATACGGGGGAGGATGACTTTATTTACATGATCAAGGACCGGGCCATTACCAGTGGCAGTCCCTCAGGTTCCACCTACTCGCACACGGATTTCTTTGATGCCACCAGCAATTGCCTGCAAACGAGTAGCGGCTGTTCGGGTTCAACATCGGCGCTGGACAATGGCTGGAAAGTCGAACTGGAAGCCAACGGCGAGAAGAGCCTGGCGACACCAACCACGCTGGCGAAAAAAATATACGTCACGTCCTATCTGCCGCCGGGCAGCGGTAGTAACGGCAGTTGTGAACCGGATGAAGGAACCGGCCGCCTGTATGCGCTTAACCTGGCGGATGCCACAGCCGTTAATGACTACTATGTGGAAAACGGTGACTCGCTGGAAAAACAGGACCGCTACACGGATTTGAAATCCGGTGGTATCCCGGCGGAAGTTGTATACGTGCCTTTTGATAAAGTGCTTAAACCGGATTTATCCATTGACAACGTGAATACCTCCGGCCGCTGGAAAACCTACTGGTTCAAGAGTGAAGATTAATACCAGTGACCTGTATGACGGTGACGCTTTACAAAGTCGAAGACAGAAACGTATTGACTAGTTATAAACGATAAGGAAAACACAGATGAAGAGCAAGCAAGGTGGTTTTACATTAGTGGAGTTAATGATTACCGTCGTGGTGATTTCGCTGCTGGCGATGATTGCCATTCCCGCCTACAATGATTCTGTGCAAAAAGCGCGGCGCTCTGATGCCAAATCCACGCTAACTTCGGCGGCCTCCAGGCAGGAACAATATTTTCTGGATAATAAAACCTATACCGCGAATTTGACCGATCTGGGCTATGCTGCCAGCCCGGCCGATTCCATCGATGGTCACTATACGGTTAAGGTAGCCGCCGCAACTGCCAGTTGCCCCATTGCAACGTGCTTTAAATTGATAGCAGTACCGAACGACGAAGATGAGGATTGCCAATCGTTTACTTTGGACTCTACTGGATCAAAGAACATAGAAGGCTCTCCAGCGCCCACACAAACAGCCGAGCAGTGCTGGTAAATTAAAGGTGTTTTGATCTGCGGGCGTTTGCTTACAGCCTCGCTGGTTAATATAGTTAAACTTGTATCGACGCCCGCTGATGCGGGCGTTTTTTATTTTGTGCTGAGCTCGGATTTCCCTTTTGGTTGATTGAATTATGATCAGTGGGTGCGACGTGTAATTGGCAATAAAGTTAGCTACAATTATCGTTAATGTTCAACTGGTTAAGCCCCAATAGAGTGGTTTGGAATTCGTATATGCGGGTAAGTTGCCGATAACCTAACGCTGTCGTTTGGCGCTGATTAATTAGATTCATCCAACTAATTTTGCAATGACCTGTCTTCGGGAGTTGCGGTAAATAATAATGACATTAACGTTACGTCCTTTTATCAGGATAGGCATTGCGTTTGTGGTGCTGTTTGGCTCCTTTGCGTCGTTTGCGCAACCCCCCGACGTGGATATCCCTGAACCGCTGAAACCCTGGCAGGAATGGGTTTTGTACGGCCTGGAAGACTATCATTGTCCTTTTGGTTACAACAATTACCAGAATCGTTTCTGTGCCTGGCCGACAACCCTGGTATTGGAACTGGGCAATAACGGTGGCCGCTTTGAACAGCGCTGGGAAGTTTATAAAAAAAGCTGGGTGAGATTGCCCGGCAGCATCAAGTACTGGCCCAGCGGCGTGAAGGTGAACAATAAAAGCGCCATTGTTACCCAGCGCAAGGGTTATCCGGTGGTGATGCTGAAACCGGGCCAGGCCCATATTACCGGCCGGTTTGACTGGGACCAGATCCCGGAATCATTATCCATCGACAGCAGTACCGGCCTCATTGACCTTAAAGTCAATAAGAAAAAAGTTGTTGCGCCCCATATCGATAACGAAGGCCGCCTGTGGTTGTCCGATAGCAGTATAAAAACTGGGGAATCCACCCAACAGGAAGATGTATTGACAGTGAAGGTGTTCCGCAAACTCATTGATGATGTGCCGTTTGTTGTCGTTACCCGTCTTGACCTCAACGTATCGGGTGATCAGCGGGAAGTGCTGCTGAAGAACGTTCTTATCGACAATACCATCCCGACGGAACTGCGCAGCCAACTGCCTGCGCGGCTGGAACCCAACCGCGATTTGCGTATGCAGGTCAGGCCGGGGCAATGGGAGATTGAAATTACCACGCGTTTTGTCAACGCGGTGAACGAGTTGCGCATGCCGCAGACCTCGCCGCCGCTGCCGCCGCAGGAATTCTGGGTGTTCGACGCACGCAGTCATCTGCGGGTGGTGGAAGTAGAAGGTGTAACGCCCGTTGATCCCCGGCAAACCAATCTGCCCACCGAATGGAAGTCATTACCCACTTACCGGGTGAAACCCGAAGACCGTTTCGAACTGATTGAAGTACGCCGTGGTAACCCGCAACCGGAACCCAACCAACTGCAACTGCAGCGGACCCTGTGGCTGGACTTCGACGGCAAAGGCTACACTGTCAAGGACAGAATCACCGGCGATATGCGCCGCGGCTGGCGCCTTGATGCCAGTGAGGAACTGGACCTCGGTAGAGTAATTGTCAACGGTCAGCCACAGTTGATCACCAGCCCGGAAGGCTCGCCTCTTAAAGGTGTCGAAGTGCGTCAGGGCCAGCTTGATGTCGTTGCGGTGTCCCGTTACGAGGCATCGCGTCACGATCTCCCCGTGGGTGGCTGGCAGGAAAGCTTTCAGAAAATTGAAACAACGTTGAATTTACCGCCGGGCTGGCGCCTGTTTTCCGCCTCGGGGGTGGACAATACCCCCAATACCTGGCTGCAGAGCTGGACATTGCTGGACTTGTTCCTGGTGTTGATCCTGTCCATGGCGGTATTCAGGTTGTGGAACTGGCAATGGGGAATCATCGCGTTGGTAACGTTTACGCTTATCTGGCAGGAACCGGTGAACGCGCCGCGTTATGTGTGGATCAATGTTTTTATCGCCATTGCCTTGTTGCGCGTGGTGCCCGCGAACCGCTTAAGAACTGTCATTGCGACCTACCGGAACCTCAGCCTGTTGGCGTTAATTATTATCAGTGTGCCGTTTATGGTCAACGAAGTGCGCAATGGCATTTATCCGCAACTGGAGCAGCCGTTGCACAGTTTTATGAAACGGGCGCAGGCGCCGGTCAGCCCCATGGAAGGAATGCTGGACCAGGCGCCAAAACTGGCGGAATCATTAAGCCGCAGTAAAATGCGTCCGTCGTTGACTGCGCCGGCACCCCAGGCGGAGGCACCGGCATCGGCCCCGAAAAAACTGGCGCGGCTGGTGGATCCCAACGCGACGCTGCAAACCGGTCCCGGGTTGCCGGATTGGAACTGGGACCGGGTATATTTATCCTGGACCGGTCCCAGTGACCAACAACAACGGACCCAATTGTACCTGGTGTCACCCGCCGCCAATATGCTGTTGAATTTTATCCGGGTGGGATTTTTATTGGCGCTGTTTATGCTGGTGTTCGAGGTTCGCGGTAAATTGAAACTGCCGGGGTCCGCTGCCAAAGTTGCGTTGTTAATGTTTGCGTTAACCGTTCCCATGACCTTGATTCCAACCAACGACGCTAACGCTGCGTTCCCCGATGACAAATTGTTAAACGAGTTAAAACAACGGCTGACACGGCCACCGGACTGCCTGCCAAATTGTGCATCCGTGCCGGATTTGGCCATTAATATCAGCACGACACGGCTGGCGTTAACCAGTACCGTGCATGCCCATCAACAAGCGGCCATACCCCTGGCGGCGCGAGCGGACCAATGGATGCCCGATACAGTAACACTGGACGGAAAACGGGTGCGCGGGCTATATCGTACCGCTGACGGTGTATTGTGGGTATCGGTCAGTGCCGGTATTCATACGATCAAGCTATCCGGCAGTTCCCCGGACCGCAGTTACTTTCAGTTACCGCTGTTGTTAAAGCCACATCACGTATCGGTGAAGACCCGCGGCTGGACCGTGGACGGTGTGAGTATCAACGGGGTGCCCGACAGTCAGATCCAGTTTTCCCGCATACAAAAACAACTACAGAACAAGGAATTCACCCAGTTACAGGCCGGCCCCTTGCCGCCGTTTGTCAGAGTGGAACGCACCTTGATGCTGGGTCTGGAATGGCGGGTGCGGACCACCGTGCACCGTGTGAGCGCGTCAAATGTTCCCATCATATTCGAGCTGCCGCTGATAAAAGGTGAGGCGGTACTGGATGAAAACATTAAAGTGGAAGACGGCAAAGCCATTGTCAGTCTTGCCAGCACCCAGGATCGTTTAAGCTGGTTGTCAAGCCTGAAGCAACAGCCGTCGATCACGCTGGACGCGGCTAAAACCGATGACTGGATCGAGGTATGGCGGCTGGATGTTAGCCCCATCTGGCATGCCACGATGGAAGGTATACCGGTGATCCACCATCAGGGTGATGACAAGCACTGGATGCCGGAATGGCATCCTTATCCGGGCGAAACCGTCGAGATCAAAGTGACCCGGCCGCAAAGCGTGCACGGTAAATCACTGACCATCGACCGCAGTGTGTTGTCGATTATACCGGGAAGCCGCGTCACGGAAAGTCATCTCAGTTTTAATATCAGAAGCAGTCAGGGAGCACAACATACGATTGTACTGCCCACCGACGCCACGCTGAGCGAAGTAAGGGTTAATCACGTGCTGCAAAATATTCGACAGGAAGGCCGGCGGGTAACTTTGCCGGTTAACCCAGGAGCCTCAGAGTTTGACATCAGCTGGCGTGTGCCGTCCGGTATTCAAAACTACTACATTAGCGAGCAGGTGGACCTGGGTATCGACAGTGTTAACAACAATATCCAGTTGAAACTACCTCAGGATCGCTGGACCCTGTTAACCGCCGGTCCTCGCCTGGGACCCGCGGTCTTGTACTGGGGCGTAGTGATTATTGTATTAATCCTGTCAGCGATTCTTGCCTTTACTAAAATAACGCCGTTGCGTACCTGGCAGTGGGCGTTGCTGGGCATAGGATTGAGCCAGGTACATATCGCCTTTGCGCTCATTGTGGTGGGCTGGTTGATCCTGTTCGGGTTACGGGAAAAGCTTGTGGATCAGGCCGGTAAATTCCGGTTTAATTCAATGCAAATCGCGCTGGCGCTGTTAACCATTGTGGCATTGCTGGTGTTGTTTTACGCCGTACAACAGGGGTTATTGGGGCGGCCGGATATGCAGATTGCCGGTAACGGCTCAACCGCGTATGCACTGAACTGGTACCAGGACAGGGTGCCAAAGGATTTACCGCAAATCTGGGTGTTATCGGTACCGCTAATTATCTACCGGGTCTTAATGTTGCTATGGGCGCTGTGGTTGGCGTATTCGGTACTGGGATGGCTGCGTTGGGCGTGGCAACAGTATTCCATTGGCGGCTATTGGCGCCGGATCAAGCGCGACAACGACGGACAATCCGGGAAACCTGAGCAGCAACCAGCCCAATAACAACCACAATCACTGCCAGTCTCATGCGGGTTGTTTAACCCTTGCAATGAAACTAAATACCTGCCGCGCCAGTTGCCGGTTGTAGGTGTCACCGGTAGAAAAGCTATACCATATATAACACCGTCAATTGTCCCGATTTACTCCATCGAACAGCGACATCCACACGTTTTCAGATTTCGATCATTAGTGGATATGCGTCAATGCGGACAATAGCGAAAGCTGCTAGCTTATTACGTGTTACCCGACGAATGATAATGCCGGTATTAAATAGTAGAAAAAACAACCCGATACAGCGACCAATTGGCGTTGTTGTGGTGCATTAATCAGACGATACTTTACCAATAACGCATAACATATTGTTTTTGATAATAATATTTATCTTAAACAAACGGGCGGAACCGACCGATTTATATAATAGCGGCCGCTGTGTTTCAGCGTTTAATAAGGGAGTATCAACCATGCATGCGACAATAGAGATTGATGGCAAGCCGGTCGAGGTATTTACCAGTCGAGAGGCGGATAATGTTCTTATGCACCGTACTTTGCCATTGGCGGTGGAGATGGAATTGTTTTTCAGTTACCCGTTGCGCAAGAAAGTTCGGTTTATGGTTGAAGAACACCAGGAACTGCACCCGGTACATATCAACGAGAAACTGTCCGTGAGTTTTCGCCCGTTGACGCAAAAAAACTGCTCAAAAGATGATGCTGAGCAACGACCCGTGATGGATTTTCCCATTGTCAAAAAACAGCCGTATATTCCCAAGTGGTTGAATATTGATTTTCGTTTTGGGCACTGGTTGGGAGAATTCGGCTATACCAATGGGGCAGAATCACGAGGAAGACACTTTCACGACTGAATGTGTGTTCGATGGGATGACAAAATAAAACTCCCAACAAGTCTTTCGGGCGTCTGATTCGGTATACACCGCGGTTATAATCTAGTGTCTATGCAGTTTCTCGGTACGCCGGCATATACGCGGGACGTATAAATTTTGTAGCGATGAGACTGAATCAATACAGCGCATCTTTAACTTTTTAATACCGACAAAGGTTCATTTTTTTATTTAGCTTGTTTAAGGTAAAATCCGTGATTGCGGCAATAAGAGCAATAGTGAAAATACCATACAATTGATGACATTCAGAGAACCTACACATACGATCAAATTAACCGGCCTGACCAGAGCGTTTGTTGTTGCAAGCCTGTTGTACGCACTTACCGCGCATGCCATTGTTCCGCAGCGGATTGTAAACGAGGTTTACCCTGTTGATGAAACCATTGCCTCCTTTACCAAGGTGATCAATTCCGGTCGCTTGCAGGATTCTGCGCTGGCGGAGGTGTATCGGGAGCGCGGAATTCACTATGCGGATCTGGGGCACTACGACAAAGCTGTTGCCGATTTTACCGACGCGGTTAAACTGAATCCCAAATACGTCACTGCTTTTATTGGCAGAGCAAATGCCTATGCTAAACTGGAGCAATACAAGGCTGCCTACCAGGATTTCGCCACGGCGCAACAACTGAGCCCGAAAAACACGGCTATCTATGTTATGCGGGGCTCATTGAATTTTCTGCTGGGACGCTTTAAGGATGCTATCGCTGACTACCGTTATTACCTTTCCCTGAAACCCAACGATATGTATCGAATGTTGTGGCTCCATTTAAGTCAAAAATATCTGGATAAGGACAAGCCCAGTGATCTTGCCAGATACAGTCAACGTGTAAATCTTGATGAATGGCCTGGTGCGTTAATCAAGTTGTACCTGGGGCGGGTAGGTCCGGATGATTTTGTCAAAGCCTTTCGAAAAAACATGGATACCATGCAACCGCAGTATTTGTGCGAAGGTTTTTATTATCTTGGTCAGTATCTTTTATTAACCGGCAAACAAAAACTCGCCGCCGATGCTTTCCGGCAAGCGGTGAAAACCAATGCCAAGGACACCATAGAATACGAATTCGCCCTCGCTTATTATACCCGCCTGCGCCAATAAAAACGCGTGGCGCCTAATAACCTGGTTCGTTGAACCGCACAGCTTTAAATTGACGTGCCTCGAAAGGGGGGATAAAGAATCAAGGTACCTTCGCATCTCACTGTTTAACTGGTGTATGTTTAAATGATGCCTTGAACTCAATCCAATTTTATTGAGCAACCTTATAATTGCAAAAGGCGCTGAACCAATGTTCAGCGCCTTTTTAAACCTTTGCATGCGTAGCGATATTAGAATACGGAGTTAGGATCCAGATAGTTTTTAGGTAATCCGGATTTGTCAGTGCCCGGTTTTGCACCCGGTTTGGTTGACTGGATGCGGTTATTAGTAACGGCGGGATTGGGTGATTTGTTTTGGGCTTTCACCGGAGCTGTTTTACGGAAGGGATTTTTTATAAATGACATATTAACGTACTCCTGACTAATACGACTACAAACGTGAGTTTTAGACACTACTACAGTGGGAACGTATACCGGCAATTCGGTATACGTACATCAAAGACTAAAACAAAATCTGATGCTGTGACAAGTGACACATTTTATATTTCGGAATTTGCAAACATTCCAGGCACTTATTCGAATTGGTGTTATAGTGGGTGTAACTGTTTGATTTTCATCTAGTATTAGCAGATAGTCTGTATAACCTACGCGGCGATTGGGCTATTACAGGCTGCGGCTGAAACAAAAAACTATCAATACCGGCAACATCGTTGCTGGAGGGAGGGTACCCATTGGCAAGTCAGGAAAACAGACACTTTGAAGGGACCATTGTGCGGGTGGACTTGGAACAGGTTACGTTGCCCAATGGCCATACCATGGAAATGGAAATCGTACGCCATCCTGGCGGCGCCGCGGTGGTGGCCCTGGATGAGCGCCGACGTATATGCCTGTTAAAACAGTACCGTTGTGTCTTCGATCAATGGCTGTGGGAACTGCCCGCCGGTAAGCGGGACCACCAGGAACCGCCACTGGAAACCGCGCAACGGGAATTGCAGGAAGAGGCGGGCATTATCGCGGGCCAGTGGCGGGACCTGGGACCGATCATTAGTTCGCCGGGCGTTTTTACCGAACAGGTGTACCTGTACCTGGCACAGGAGTGTATGCCTGCCAAAACCCAGCCGGCAGCCGACGAAGTATTTGAGATTCACTGGGTAGCGTTGCAGGATGCGTATCAGCAGGTGTTGGACGGCGATATCGTGGACGCCAAAACGATGATCGGTATCTTAAAGGCTACGGCGCTGCTTAAACAGAACACTGTCAGTGCCCCATAGCCGGGATGAGCGTGGCATTTATTGGAGTATAGCTGCCGGACTGATTATTACTGATACGCCGTTTGGCAAAACGCCGGTTAACGGCGTATCAGGATATCAATCGGACATTCATTGGGTTACCGGTAAAATCCGTTAGAACTGAATACCAACACTGATAAAATCGATGTCGTTGTCGATACGGGTATAGTCCAGCTCGATCTTGATTAACGCCAGGCTTAAGCCCAGGCCCAGCCCCACAGATTTGGACGTGTCCTCATCGCCGGTATTGGTTTCCCAGTTGGTGAAACCCATGCGCCCTTTAAGGTAAATAAAACCTGGCGAGCGATAGGTGACATAACCACCATAGGTATCGATTTCCAGGTCCTGGTTTGTGGTCTTAATATGGCCCTGATTGACGGTGGTAGTGAATTCCGCTTCTACCCCCAGGTCACCCAGCACGATGCCTTGCTCGTAGCCCACCGCGACGCCAGCATTAGTGGTATCTTCAAGATTGGATGCGTCAAATATCATGGGGCCGGTTTTGGCGCCAAAGGTGATACTGCCGGCATAGGCCGCCGGGCTGGCCGCAAATAACGTGGCGGCAAAAATACCTGCTAATTTCAATGACTTATGCATATTGTGTAGCTCCTCTCAGGGCGTAAGGTTGTCAAAATTAGAATAGCACAAATATAGGTTATTGTTTTTTAAGCGCATCACATAGCTTTCCCTGCCTATGTCCTATCGGCGACATGACGTCGTTCCTTTAACTTTATAGTGTGTTTGTCGTTGCAAAACAGTAAATTGGCGGCGGCTGGTTGCCTTGCTTTGGCAACTCGGCTGGATTATTCTGATTTCGCCGTGACAAGCAGACATCATTTTGGATATCACACTTTCGATCACCATGGTGTTAACAACAGACGGCGCAGGGAGGGTCATTGGTTTTCTGTATGGCATGTTTTGCGTGTATTGCGTTGCATCACAGCCAAGTTAGTGAGAACTGCCTTAAAGGCACGCTTAACGGCACGGGGCGTAAGCGCAGAACTGGAAACCGACGTTTCAGGACACACAATACCAATGACCAGTGTAACTTTTAACGGAACGTTTTAGAGGTTAATAATAATGAAAAACAAAAGATTTTTATATGCAATGATCGCCATGGCTTCCGGCATTTTCGCAATGCCCGTGGCCGCATCAGTGAATATGATTCTGGGTCTCGCCATGCTTGCGTTACCGGTGTTGCTGGTTTACCAGGCCAGCGAAGCAGCGTAGCGCCATCAACAATTATTCTATTCGCTAAATCTCCTCCGGATCTTCTGTCATAGATCCCCTGAAATATGGCCCCGCCCCAATCAGGGCGGGGAAGACTTCTGTGGCCGGCGTAGCGGTGTCACTGCACCGGTGCGTTTAAACGGCGGTCGAAGTAACCGGTGACCGAGCCGGTTGTCGTGCTCACTGACGACCACGGGAAAATCGAAATAAGCGAATATGGGTCGCGACAATATTTCCATGGTTCGGAAGAATTGAGGCACTTGGGCTGGGAGGCGGTGGTTTCGGCCTGATGCGATCAGATCCCATTGTTTGCCACCCCTAAGTAGGCAATCGCTGGGTGCTTAGTAACCACCTGCCGCGATCACCTGTGCAGCCGGTTACCCCCATCCGGTTGAATAACAATCCGGTGGTAATGCGAGTGGGCGGTTCGTGGTGCCATCATCCCGGTATATACAACTCTTTAATCAAACAGTAATTGGCTCCGTCGCTTTATGCGTGTATGCACCCGGATTGGTAATTTGCGGAAAATGGTTTGGGATTAATTGCAGTAAGTAGGAGCTATGTCAACGCCTAGGTAATTTCACTTATGGTATGTTTCATCTAAAGTGCTTTAATTTTAACAAAATATTTTATTTGCGTTTGTTTCACGGTATAAAGGCAACACTGACTATAGATGTTAGTCATTAAAACCGGGTGCGACGGGGTGCTCGGTCAATCAGAATATAAACAATAATATCGGGGTAAAAAGGATTTTACGGACACGCTTTCCCGTCTGTAGTTTCCTTTTTAATTGAATGTGAAGCAAAGTAGCAGTGTTAAGCTAGTATGGTGCACGGTTTTGTGCGCGGCGGTGCTGGTCGCTTGTAATACAAATGAAGCGACAATGCCGGTGGCGCAAAAAAATCTGTACCGGGATGGTTCAAACCTTTCTGAAATATTTTCAGATCCAGGCCTGCGTCAATGTGTCGATTCGGTGGCAACGCAAAACAACTGGAGCCGTCCGGAACAGCTAAGCGGCACGCTGAATTGTTCGGGGCAGGGTATTAGCGATCTCAGTGGTATTGAACAACTGGTGTCGCTGACATCGCTTAACCTCAGGGGGAACGATTTACAGGATATTGCTCCCCTGGCGTCGTTGACCAACCTCAGTTTTCTGAATCTTTCCAACAATGCAGTATCTGACCTGACACCGTTGGCGAGCTTGTCCAGTCTTACCAGTCTTTATCTCGCCAATAATCATATCCAGGATGCCGGCGCATTGAGCGCTTTATCCGGATTGCAAAACCTGGATATCGGGCATAACCAATTGACGAGTGTCGCGCCGCTTGCACAACTGAAAAGCCTGAACTATCTCAACATCAGCGCCAATCGCGTTACGGATGTTACAGAACTGCAAGATCTTTCGCGGCTTACCGGTCTCAATATGTCGGAAAATGTTGTGTCCCGGATCGACGCTGTCGGCGAACTGCAGGCGCTTACATTCCTTGATGCCAGCCGAAACTATATTACGGACATATCGCCGCTGACAGGGTTGGAAAATCTGCAGGTCCTGTTGCTCTACAACAACCAGTTTCAATCCCTGGTGCCATTAGCAACAGTCACCAGTCTGCAAAAACTGTATCTAAGCAATAATGCCATAACGGATATATCACCTTTGTCAACGCTGGTTGATCTGCAGGACCTGGTGATAGAGCACAACAATATCAGTGATATTTTTGCTGTGACCAACATGCCTAACCTGAAAATCCTGCTGGCGGGTTATAATAATATTTCCAGTGTTGACGCGTTGGCCAGTGGCGATTTAATGTCTTTGTCAAATCTCGGTTTGGCTTACAACAATATTACCGATGCCAGCGGAGTAGGTGGTTTGGTTTCATTGCGGCGGCTGGATCTTGGCAATAACCAATTGACGTCGGCAACTGGATTGCGGTCATTGGATGCGCTGGAAATCCTGTTGCTGGATGACAACCACATTAGCGATATCAGCGCGCTGGCCGGTCTGGGTGGATTGATGTTTTTACGGCTGGACAACAATGAGATTTCGAATATTCAACCGTTAGCGTCGTTGTACAGCCTGAGGCATCTGTCCATGTATAGCAACGCGATTTATGATATTCAGCCGTTGTCGACTTTGTTGAACCTGGTATCGTTGAATCTTTATGACAACCACGTTGCCGATATCAATGCACTGGCGTCTTTAAGCCAGTTACAGATCCTGCGGTTGCACTTTAATAGCGTGTCAGATATTTCCGCCTTGCAAAATCTGTCAAATTTAGTGGAATTGCATCTATCCGCCAATGAAATCTCCAACGTTAATGTGTTGGCTTCTTTGACGAACCTCGACATCGTGAGCCTCGACAGCAACAATATTGTTGATTCCACCCCGCTGGCGAACCTGGTCAACGCCAGCGAAATCCGCCTCGCCAACAATCCGGCGATGACCTGCCAAAGCCTTGGGTTTCTCATCAACCAACTGGGATCTCCACCCGTGGATAGCGACAACAACCCGGGCAATGTTGATAGCGTGACCCCTGGTGTTAACTGTCAATAATTCGTTGCAATTTCACTAGACTGGTTCTATTTTATTCGCGTTGTCACATTGCGGGCTTCGACCTGTGTCTGCTTAATATTTGCTCAATATTGATTCGTAAACGGTGACAGAAGGGTTTACTGGTGGCCACCGTGGACGTGATATGATTTGATATTGTTGCGCCACATTGATAACGATCGCCAAACTTATAGTGTAGCGACGCCTAACCTTGAGTATTTTTTACAGGAAATGATAATGAAGTTGACGTTAAGATTGATCATATTAATGGTATCTTTGGTGAACATGCCGGTATTTGCAGGTAACTTGTATTCAAATTTCATGATCTCACAGGTAAAAATCGACAGGAAAGGTGCTGAAGTTAAACCAATGACAGGTTCCCTGAAGATCGGATACCAGTTTGCGAAAAGCTTTGCCCTGGAAGGTTACTACGGTACTGGTATCAGTGATGACAGTGTAAATGGTACCACCGTGGAAGTGGACAAGGAGACGGCGGTGTTTTTGCGTATCGGTGGTAACTCCTCTTATAACGGTGTTCGCCTCTACCTGTTGGCAGGGCAAACCAAAACAGAACTGAAAACCGACCCGGCGAACAGTGGCGACACGGAGTTCAAGGGCGGCGCCTGGGGTATTGGTGCCGAAGAGTTTTCGAGGAAGATCAAGAATATGGCCTATGTCTTTGAGTATATCCGCTACTATAGTGGTAGCGATGCGGATATAACCGGTATCAGCCTGGGGCTGCGTTACAATTTCTAATCATCTCCTGGGAAAGCGTTGACTTACCGTTGGATAGATCCCGGCGTCTGCAAAGCAAAGTCAATATCCAGCAGCAACACCCAGTTCGCGATCGTTGCTCACGTGCTACGATATCACTAACGCTATGTCCAATTTTAGTAGTTATTGGTTTGATACCTCCGGGCAGTTCGATATTAACCCCGATGATGCGATCACCGGCGAAGAGGAACGTGCTCCGCGTGAAAACCCGCAGTATTGTTGCGCAGTCTGCAATAACAGGATAACCGCCGAAACGGATATCACTACGGTGAGCGGCCAACATCGTCATACCAAAACCAATCCCCAGGGTAGAACCTTTGTGATACGCTGTTTTACCAACGCGCCCGGATGTTTAACCACTGGCACACCCACAAGTTACTTCAGTTGGTTCAGTGGTTATGTCTGGAGTTTTGCCCATTGTACGCAATGCCAGGCACAAATAGGGTGGTTTTTCCAGGGCGCTGACAGCTTTTTTGGACTATTGGCGGAACAGATTAAACGCTGTGACAACGCGGGTGACGCGGGAAAACTTTAACAATGAACGGCACAGGAGGCTGGGCGATGCAAAAGCATATTTCGGTGTTATTGATGGTATTGCTGCTGGCATCATGTACATGGGTCAAACTGGATAAAGAAGCAGAATCGGTCATGGTGAAACAGAAATCTGAAGTCGCCGATTGCCGAAAGATTGCCCGTACGACAGTATCGTTGCGTAGCAAGATCCTGGGGATAGAAAGAAGCAAGGAAAAAGTGCAGCGAGAGCTCGAAACACTGGCACGTAACTCTGCAGTTGACTACGAAGGTAACGCCGTAGTGCCAAGTTCGATTATTAAGGACGGCAAGCAATCGTTTGACGTTTATCTGTGCCCCTGACCGTTTTGGTTTCGAGACGCCGGATGTAACAGGAAAGCTGCATTACTATTGAACAGGGAGAAAGTCAGCTTATCGATGCGCAAACAGGCGATCCTTATGTCGGGGAACGAGCGCCGGGGGGGGTGAATCCGTGAGGCCGGCAGTACACCGTGAACGACAGAATAAAATACGAAATTGGTATATCGACACCGTTATAGCATAAATGGGAAACGATTATTCAGTTACGGTGTATTTTTGCAATAATGGGGTCGATATATTGTGTTGTCGCGATGGTCATGGGAACGGTGCTGATATTTTTCGGTTACGTGGTGTTTACCAATGGGTACTGGCTTCCGGTGATATGGCCGAAAATGTGACGCAGTTACCATGAATCGTACCGCCGTTGGGTTTGGTGTTAATTGGGCTGGTATTTTGCATAACAACGTAAAACCGTTGGCGGAAAAAGTGGCCAACAACGAGTCCATTACGTCTTACGAACACCAACTGTTGTGCAACCGGTTCAAATCAACCTAATGGCGCGAAGCCGGTTGTATTGAATGTCTGTTGCCGATTTGTGGGGCAAGGCCGGGATCAAGCCACATGCGGGATAATAATATTTTTGATATTATTTAAAGATTGCGTCACTTGTGGTAGTTAGAGATATAATGGGATCACAAGAGATATTGCAAAACGCGGGCGGTAAACGTGTAGGATAAGACCCGGGTATTAATGATTTGAAATCGTGGCTGGAGGAAATGATGAAGTTTTCAGGTAATAAGAACTGCTGGCGCAGTATTATGGCGGCAACGGTAATGTTGCTGATTTTATTTGCCAGCAATGTCGCGGCACTTGAGCACCATTCCGGTGACGATGGGGATGTTGTCGAGGGGAAACGATACAAGATTTTTACCGCGGAACATCAGGCCATTGCAAGAAACGGCGAAGTGGTCACTATACGCAGCATTTTTAAAATCGACCTGGAGACCGGTACGGTGTGGCGTTATCGCCAGGGTGTGGATCAAAAAGGAAAACGATATGAAGAATTCTTTGAGGTCCCCAACCAGTAGTAACGGCTGACGTCCTGATTGTAATAACCGTCGCGATTGCATTTTTACAATCGCGACGACATTTTAAAACCCTATTCCATTTCCTGCACAGTAGTTGAATAGCCTCCTCTGCGGGGATCGCCTTTTCCCGAAAGTTGTCCTTTCTGCTGCATAACCGCATGCACGCCTCCAAAATACAGATTGCGTGACCGCCATGTTTTAACATCTTTTAATACCGGACGGAGGTGTTGCTGGTTAACGGCCTCAAATCCGTTTTCGATATTTAACAACCCATTTTCAAAATGAATACGCGGCGCATCGATCGCATCCTCCAATGTCATGCCAAAATGAAATAAGTTGAATAAAACCTGCAAAATGGCGGTGCGCAAGCGGTTGGAGCCGCCGGAACCCAGTGCCACAACGCGTTGCCCGTCATCAACAATAGTCGGCGCCATCATGGAGGAAATGCGCTGGTTGGGTTTCCATTGATGAAATCCCTGTGGATTCAGGTCTTCTTCGCCCAGCATATTGTTAAGCATAATACCCGTATGGGGTATCACAAATCCGCAGCCTTCGCCATTACTCACGGTTAAACTGGCGGTATTCCCGTTTTTATCAATGACGCTGATGTGTGTCGTGCCGCGGGTAAACGTATAACGGTCAAGTATAGTTTGCCGATAACTGCTCATGTAATCCGGATCCAGCATCCTTTGTTTGTCGCTGTTGTTCAGCCTGATTTCACTGTCGATGCGGGCTTTGTTGGTCAGGTGCATGAGGTTGCATAACAAATTGATATGATCCTGACTCCCTGGCGTCAATTGCTGAATATCGAGCGCTTCTAGCAGCTTAAGGGCAAACGCGATTAACAGGCCGCCGGAAGACGGCGGTGGATTTGTCCAGATCCTATGGCCGTGATAGTCCAACGTTAACGGTTGTCGCTTGACAACCCGATAGTTTTGCAGATCCACTGGGCGTAAATAACCACCGTGTTCTCGGCAAGCGTTGACAATGGAATGGGCGATTTCTCCTTCGTAAAACAGGCGTTCACCGTCCGTCACAAGAGCTTCCAGAGTATCGGCAAGTAATGCCTGTGTCAGGGTTTCGCCCGGACGGACCAATTGGCGCGGATTGGATTTCCCTTGTTGACGGGTGCTGAAAATCCGCAGACTGTCCTCCTGCAACTGGTAAATGGGTTTGACGATATCAAAAATGTAAGCCTGAAGATCATTAACGACGACACCAGTTCTTGCCAGTTCAATTGCCGGTTGCAGTAGGATCTTTAATGGCAAGGTACAAAGATCCCGGTAAACGGCAAACATGCCTTTTACCGCCCCCGGTGTGGCGACGGACCCCATGCCAATATGAAATTCCTGCAGGGTTTCGCCAAAATTGGCTTGAATGGGAAAAAAGTCGATTTCTTCCAGCTCTCGTTTCGTGGCGGGCGTCTGGGCGAAAAAATCATAAAGCACCGGTTTTGCCGCCACCGGACGGGCCATTAGAAATCCGCCACCACCCAGGGAGGCCAAAACGGGTTCGGCAACACAGGCGGCGAAAAATGAAGCCACCACGGCGTCAAACGCGTTACCCCCGGCTTCGATGATTTGCTTTGCGGCAAGCGCGGTTTCTTTGTGGCCGCACGCTACGGCACCGGCATTTTTCATATTCTTAATATTTGTTCCGTTGTTGCTTTTGTTCACCCTTTAATTTTGGGTTTTTAATGACTCGTTTAGGGTTTAAACCAAGACACTACACTATTATAGACAGAGATCAATGACCGGTAAAAATGGTCAACGCTATCCTGGGTAAGTCGCAAAACCGGGACGAAAAAACCGCTTGTTACCAATATGCTATATTATGGATAAAACTACTGGCCAACGGGGTCCGGATTTATCGACATGAACATCATTCATCAATACGTTGGAGCCGCCAAATCCTTTATTTGGGGAAAACAGGCCGGTCCGGTGCCTCGCCGCCGAAATATCCTGATTCAGTTTCTACGTATTGGTCATCTTGTTATTCGTGATCTGCTGGAAGGGATGCTGACCCTGCAGGCGATGAGCCTGGTCTATACAACCCTGCTTTCCATAGTACCATTGGTTGCGGTGAGCTTTTCAGTACTTAAAGGCTTTGGCGTGCATAACCTGATAGAACCGGCGCTGCTCAATGTACTGCAACCGTTAGGGGAAAAAGGGATAGAGGTTACCCACCGTATCATCGAGTTCGTGGATAATACCAGGGCCGGAGTATTGGGATCACTGGGTTTGGCACTTTTGTTTTATACCGTCGTATCGTTGATTCAGAAAATTGAGCGTTCGTTTAATTATACATGGCGAATAACGGAGCACCGGCCATTTGTGCAACGTTTCAGTGATTACCTGAGCGTAATATTACTGGGACCACTGTTAATATTTACGGCGTTGGGCATCACCGCATCGATCACCGGATCGTCGGTGATGCAGCAGCTCATGGAATATCAGGTGATCGGCTGGCTGATCAGTACGATTAGCCGGCTGGTGCCGTACCTGCTTGTCATTGCCGCTTTTACGGTAGTTTATTTGTTTGTACCCAATACCCGGGTGCAGACCCGCGCGGCATTTGCCGGGGCGGTAGTGGCCGGGTTTTTATGGCAAACGACTGGATGGGCGTTTGCGTCGTTCGTGGTGAACTCCACCAAGTACACGGCTATTTATTCCGCGTTTGCCACTTTGATCATTTTCATGATCTGGTTGTATCTGTGTTGGCTGATCCTGCTGACAGGTGCCAGTATTGCGTTCTATGTGCAGCATCCCGAATACCGCACCCTGCAGGCGCGTAACTTCCGGTTAAGCAACCGGATGAAAGAAAAGATTTCTCTGTTAGCGATGGCCATCGTCAGTGAAAACCACTATGCCGGTAAAGATCCCATGAATACCCAGGACATTTCCAAACAGCTGAAAATCACGGGGGAACTGTTGAAACCGGTTATCGATGCGCTGGTTGAAAAGCGGCTCCTGGTCAGGATTGGTGACGAGGATACCGTTTCAGGTTTATTGCCGGCCAGGCCGGCGGAGAACATGAAAGTCCGCGACATTCTCGACACGATCCGGCGGGCGGAGGAACATGATAATACCACATTGGACATTTTGCCGCGGCACGACGCTGTTGATCGTCTGTTCGAATCCACGGAAGACGCGGCGCACAGCAGCATAGGTGACGTGACTCTCAAAGATATTTCGTTACAGATGACCCGCGTCGAGCCGGCGCAGAATCCGGCCGCGGTCAATATTAAATCCGGCTCCTAAAAGCGACGGCCCGCTAACTCACATTAAAACACAAATTCCACCGCCGGTTTCGATGATGATTGCTCATGATAGGTCGGACTGCAATCATGCAACCGGGAATGATCGATATTTTTTTGTTGGGTGAAATAATTTTTTACTGCATTGGCCCGCTGTTGAGCCAGTGAGATCAGTTGTTGGCGGTCAGGCGGTACCGCCGGTTTTTGGTTGCTTGAAGCGAGCAGGGCGTTGCGGTCTTCGGCAGTTGCGACGCCGCAAACCGTTAATCCAAGGTGCGGGGTGTCGTGCATTAACTTGGCGATTTTATCAAGATAAGCTGTTTGTTCCGAACCGATGTTTGTGCTTCCCGGTTCAAAAGGGAGCGGATCAAAGGTAATTTTAGACATCTTGCCTGCAACCAGTTCGCCAACGGAAATCAGGGTGCCCCACGGTTGCAGGGTATATTTAAGATATGACAGGGCGGCGTATTGCATGGTTTCACGGATCGCCTTGGCGACGGCGGGCATATAGTCAAATGCTGGATTCTCAAGGCTCCCCTTTACCGGTACCGACAATTCGATACGGCCCTTCTTGTCTTTCAAAAAATCAATGGCCATTTCCAACGGTAACGGCATTTGCTCGTCATATCGTTTGGCAAGCGAGTCATCGTCCTTGATGACGGCAAAATTCCGTAACACCAGTTTATTGTTATTATCAAGTTGCCCTTTGTCGATATCCAGTGAAATTGTGGCATTCAACCGACCGTGGCGGATTTTGCGTCCCGTAACCGGCAGTACATAGCCGGAGAATGGAGACAGTTCCAGATTTTTAATATTACCTCTTAGCTTGGTATGTAACTGGGGAGAAAAAAGTTGGGATGTTCCTTTAAAGGACAGATGACCGCTGTCATTGATACCGGCGCTCAGGTTTATTTTGGCTTTGTCTGCCGTGGGTGTGTTATCCGCGGATACCACTTTAAGGACAATATCATGTAAACGGGTTTGAAAGGCCGGCTTTACGGAATAGTCTTCAAAGGCAAAACTATTGTTCCCGGCAGTCTCGATGATGCCGATTTGTATAACGGGTGCATTGCCTGATGCGGTATCCGGGGGTTGAGTAGAGGTCGATTGTTTCTGGCTGGCTGTATTTTCCGATGGTGTTGAACCGGTCGATAATGTCTGCTGCAGTTCGTTGATATATTTCAAAGATCCATCCTGTGATTTAACCAGGCGGCTTTCCAGATTGCTAATTTTAACTGAAGCTGCCGTGAAATTCCGTAATTGCTGCAACTGAGAATCTTTGATTGCCAGTTCGGAAAATGTTGCCAGGTATGATGAGGCGCTTTGATTGTTGTTATCAGGTTCAGCGCTTGGGTCTTTATTGGCGTCCTGGCTGCCTGCCAATTGCGCATTGCGAACGCTAATGGAAGGAATGCGTATGAGCTGGTCATTGACCCATTCAAGGTTTACGGTATCGATGGACCCGATTCGGGCAAAGTCAAACCGGGTAACAGGATCGCTCACCAATACATTGGAGGCCTTAACATCGCCAACGACATGCAACTGGCCGGTACCGTTGGCCGTCGGGGTTGTTGACAATTGTCCATTCGTGGCCAGAGTGTTTACAGTGACTTTCCAGGGTTGGCCCGGCGCACCATAGTCAAACCGGTCTAGTGCCATATTATAGTCACCAAATATCGATGTCTTCAGATCCAGGCGGTCAATGGCAAATTGCAATTTCCCCTTCCAGAGCAGCTTGTCATACTTTAACGTACTGTCAGCGGCGGTGGCCTGCAAAGAACGATTGTCCAAAAAGCCGTTTACATTGACGTCATATTCGTTGTTGTCATTCAATGCAGAGCTAATCGACAACTCCGTGGTTAGCCTTCCGCTAGACAATGAAAAGCCCGGCAACGCCAATACGGCGGCAAATTTTTCAAGATCCAGCTCCGACACGGACAACGATGCAGTGAGATTGCGCTCGTCAGCAAAAGGCTTCATTGCACCTTCCAATATTACCGGTGCGCCGTTGACCGTCAAAGAGATTGCAAACGTTGACAGAACATCGGGATCCCAGGGAAAGATGTCGTTAATGGCAATGTTCTTGATATTAACGACTGTGCGCAACCGCGCATCGTGGTAAGTAATAGAGGTGTTGGAGATCGATAGCCGGTGTACCCCCCCCAACCAGTGCGTCCCTGGGGCGGCAGGTTCTGTGTCTTTGGCTTTTTCCTTCGTAGCCGCCGGAATCACGATGCCATCGACGTTCAACGTGCCTTCGGCGGTGCGTTCAATCTGTAATTCGCAACCATCAAGGCGCACATTGTTAATAAAAAAATGATTGGCAAACAGAGGCAGGATATCAATGTTGATGACGGCCAGGCCGCACTCAAAGGGTCGATGGTCGGGAACCGTGTAATGGGTATTTTCAACGACGAGTTCGCCACTAAACAGATTAAAATCAACGTCCTCAATAGACACCTGGGTCGCTCCTAGGTCTGTTAATAGGTTTGCAAATGTTTGTCGTAGAACCACGGGGGCTAGCGCCAGCACGATCGTCAGAACAATGACAACCGTTGATGCGAAAATCAGCCACCGGTGTTGTTTAAAATAACTTTGCCGGGCCGTGAAAATATTTTTGTGATTGTCCGCCAACCGCACTGCCTCATGGTTATGGAGTTTATTGTCGTTATCGCCGGTAAAACCGTAATGCAACGACACAACATATACACAATTATAGAAATATTTTTTCGATGGGTGTTGATTTGGTCAAAGTGTTTTTTACGAGAGAACCCAAACGCTGTTATATGGGGGTTGGCCAGTTTGGTGGTAACGTATATCCGCCAGCATTGACGGATAATGGAGTGACCGCCAAATAGAGAGTACATATATAAACGGCAGTCGAGATAACAGATGGTGATTAACAGTCCGCATTGGTCTTCGGCTCCGGCAATCGTGTGTTGCAGCGGCGAATTCATAATACCAATTCCAATAAAGACAACGACTATTAATACTGTGTCTATATATACGGAACATCGCCATGAAAAACACCAGGTTAGCACCGCCCCAGCAGGCTTGATAAAGGCGCGGGAGACGCGTTGAGACGGTCTGAGAGGCGCTATTTACCCTTTGTGAGTACGGCGGGGTGTGTTGGTCTTCATGCCCTTTTACATCGCCTGAAAAATCGGTTATTGTTTGTTCAATACAAATGTGAACAAAACATGGAGCGGGGGGCGCCGTGGGTAATACACCCGAAATACGCATCCGAATATTTATTAACGTTACGCTGATCCGTTTTGGCGGTTATACCAAGGTGGTTTTGCTGCTATGTTACGAACCGGTTAATCGTCTCAACCGGTAACACCTGCCTTTTATTTTATTGGCTTTTCCTACCCATCATTGACACAAGCCCTTATTCGTTGACGCTGGCAATGGCGCCATGGGGGTGTATTATTAGTCCGGGACATTGATTGATACGCGGGTTAGCGGTGCGTAGACATTGATTGATACGCGGGTTAGCGGTGCGTAGACATTGATTGATACGCGGGTTAGCGGTGCGTAAAAGACGTGCATGAAAACGGATAGCATCACGGTTTACACAGTGGGTCACGGCAACCGGACGTTGGACGAGTTGCTGCGCTTATTGCTAAACAACGCTATTAAAACACTAGTGGATATCCGGTCTTATCCTTATTCACGGCACTTTCCCCATTTTTCTCAGGACGCGTTGCGCGAGGCGCTCAATTCACACGGTATGGACTATCACTGGGCCGGCCGCCAGCTTGGTGGCATGCGCAAACCGGCATACCCCGATTCCCATCCGGCATTGACCGAAGATAGCCTGCGGGGATTCGCCGAGTATATGCAAACGAATCAGTTTGAACCGGCGGTCGCGCAATTGCTCAGTATTGCCGCCATCGGGAATACGGTTATACTCTGCGCGGAAAAATCGCCCGAGCGTTGTCATCGCGCGTTGATTTGCGATTATTTATTGCTGAAGAACATAATCGTTGTCCATTTACTGGGCGACAAGAAAAGGCGAATCCATCGTATGAGCGCAAGTGCCCGTAGCGAATCCAACAGGCTGGTCTATGATCGTAACGTAACCGGCAACCTTCAGCTACACTAGTGGTAATCTAAACCTGTTTTCAATAGTGCTTCTCCAGGATTGTTATGTTTGGTTATGAAAAGAAACTGCAAATGCCGACGCCAAAACAGGCGTTACCCGGGCGCGATACGCCCATGCCGGTACCTGAAGAACATTTCGTCAACGGGCATCCCCTGAAACCGCCATTTCCCGCCAACATGAAGCAGGCGGTATTCGGGATGGGCTGTTTTTGGGGTGCTGAACGCAAGTTTTGGGAGTGCGATGGCGTGTATAGTACTGCCGTGGGTTATGCCGGTGGCTACACGCCCAATCCCACCTATCGGGAGGTTTGTACGGGACAAACCGGGCACAATGAGGTCGTGCTGGTGGTGTATGATCCCGGAAAAATATCCTATCAGGAACTTTTGAAAGTATTCTGGGAAGGACATGATCCAACCCAGGGCATGCGCCAGGGCAACGACGTGGGTACTCAATACCGTTCAGGGATTTATGTCTTTGACGATAACCAATACCAGGCGGCGGAGCACAGTCTGAAGCAGTACCAGGCTTCACTGGAACAGGCCGGTTATCCGCAAATTACCACGGAAATCGTCAAGGCCCCGGTATTTTATTATGCGGAAGACTATCACCAGCAATACCTCGCCAAAAATCCGCAGGGCTATTGTGGCCTGGGCGGTACCGGCGTTGGTTGTAACTTATAGAGCGTGCATATGACATACGATCCCGAAGATATTCTGGCATTTTGGTTTTCCGAGCGAGTCAAACCGTTATGGTTTAACTCGACACCGGACTTTGATGAGGAAATCCGCGAACGATATCAGGATGTTTATACCGCCGCGCTAAATGGTGAGCTGTCCCATTGGCAGGACACGGCACCGGGCAGTGTGGCGCTGGTGATTGTACTGGACCAGTTTCCCCTCAACATGTTCCGCGGTAAAGCGGCGAGCTTTGCCGGTGAACAGCTTGCCCGGGAAGTGGCCCATCATGCGGTTAATCAGGGCTACGATGCGCAACTGGAAGATCAACAAAAAGCGTTTCTCTACATGCCATTCATGCACAGTGAAGATCTGGCCGATCAGGATCTCAGTGTTCAGTTGTTCGACAAAGCGGGTTTAACGGACAATCTGCGCTTCGCCAAACATCACCGGGGCATTATCCAGCGCTTCGGTCGGTTCCCGCACCGCAACGCACCCCTGGGCCGGCAAAGCACCGACGCGGAAATGGCGTACCTTAACTCCGAGGAAGCGTTTCACGGTTAAAAGTTTGTAACCGGATCCGTCACTGATTAAAGTGCGACGACATTGATTGTGTCGCCGGAGTTAACCGTTGCCAGACGGGTAACATCATCGTTCGTAGTGGCCCAGATATTGGTTTTGGCGGCGAGCCTGATTTCATTACCGTGGGAAACCGGTGTGGGGCCGAAACCAATGGCGATGCAATTACCTTCCACCCAATAGGCGATTTCGCCGGGCTCCACAACGTCTTTGGCATCGGCTTCGCGGGAGATACCGGGGTCCACAGGCAATTCAAAATACACTTCCTCGCCCCAGGTACGAGCAGTTGATGTCACGGGCAGTTGTTGGTAAATCGCTTCAGCGGTGGGCGTTTCCAGTAATCGGGCCGTTAAACTCACATCACCGCAGGTAATCTTTATTGCGTTCATGGCTGTTATCCTGGTTTTTGTGGCGCGAGACAGCAGTTTGTTTCTCCGGGTGATGGCAGGACTACCTGTTGTCAACTGCTTGCAATATCGAGAGAACAGGCGGGTAAATGCCCGGTTTTACATATCCGTACTGACCCAACGTTTTCTATTCATGCATTATCGGGTTTATTAAAAGACCATAGTTTGGGTCAACAGTTGTCGCTTGGTAACAGTGTTACAAAATGAAAATGTCATGGTTAACAAAAAAACAACGCCTGCATAGCGGCAGGCGTTACGGTTGACAGGAGGATGGTGACACCGGATTAAGGGTGGCAAAAATGATCGTGGATAGCGTTGGTAAGTTGGTTATTATTGGTATTATTTAGGCCCGCTATGCCACGTACTCTTCATTGTCATCTGTTGGTTTAGCATGGCAATGAGGGCATTCCACGCTCAATTTTGCGTTGTTCGAATCTATTGCCTCGGCAAAATAATAACTTTCGGAACAATAGGGACAAGTGACCAACGTATTCATGGCTGCCTGTAGTTTAGGATCATCCATATCAACATCCAGGTCATAGGTAACCTGGGTATTCCAGACATGAACGGTATCCAGGCACTCAACAAAATTCTTGGGTTGATACACCTGCTTCGGCGTGGTTGATTTTCCCGAAAACAATCTGGCTAATACACTCATCGGTATCCTCCTCAGGGCCCCGCTTTTTCTCTCGCTTGATTAATACAACATTAGCGGAAACATGATTACGCCAAATTAACCGGTGGTACGGCACGTCGTCATAAAAAAGTCGTATTCTTTTTATAGGTAACCATTTTTACAACTAAAATCTTCAGGCGCTGGCTGAAACGTTCAGCGTTCCGCTATTCTCCATTGGTTATTGGTATTACCGCGGTGGTACAATTCATCGCATCGTTTTTACAGCTATAAGCTTTTACAGCTATAAATCGTGTGTTGAAAACACCCATTGCGTAATCCGCTCGCCACTACAAAATGTAATTTGTAGGACAAGGATGACAACCAATTGATGTGTATTTATAGCAGATTTAAAAAAAAATGCTCGCTTTTTTTGATAGTTTTTTAAAGAATTTCAGGGCCTTAAGGAGAAATAACACGTACGTATTCAGGCGGTGACTACGTAAATTAAAGATATAACCCGTTGAATTAGTGTTATTTAAAAATGCGTAGTCGCGAAGGGCGAAATGACAGGGGTACGGATTTCGTAAGGTTGAAAAACTTTTAACCAATATCTGTTGTATTGCCGTGGATTACATGGTTTACGGGTGAAAATTTGTTCAAGTTCGTCGAAATGACGGCGAGATGGCAATCGGTTACAAAGGAGAAGCATGTGCGTAAAGTAATTTTCGGAGTTTCGGCATTGGCAGGCATGTTGTTTTATGGTTTATCAGCACAGGCAAAAGTTGTCGGCGAAGACGTCGAGTACAGTTCCAACGGCACGACCCTGAAAGGGTATATCGCCTACGACGATGCCAAGAAAGACAAACGCCCTGGTATTTTGGTGGTCCACGAGTGGTGGGGGCACAATGACTACGCCAGGAAGCGCGCCAGAATGTTAGCGGCGCTGGGTTACACAGCGCTGGCACTCGACATGTACGGTGGTGGTAAAACTGCGGAGCATCCTAAAGAAGCAGGCGCGTTTGCGGGTGAGGTACGCGCCAACATGAAACAGGCAACCGCACGATTTAATGCGGCCAAGAAGGTATTGATGGAACACGAAACCACTGACCCGGAGAAAATCGCTGCCATAGGATATTGCTTTGGCGGCGGCATCGTTCTGGAAATGGCCAGACGGGGCGTGGACCTGGATGCTGTTGTCAGTTTCCATGGCAGCGTGGCAACACAAAATCCCGCGCAGCCGGGTGGTGTCAAAGCCAGGATATTGGTATGTAACGGTGAAGAGGACCCGTTCGTCAAACCCGATCAGATTACGGCCCTCAAACAGGAAATGAAAAACGCCAACGTTGACTTTACTTTTAAATCGTATCCCAACGCGAAACACTCCTTTACCAACCCGGACGCTGACAAGTACGGCAAAAAGTTCGATTTGCCTCTGCAATATAACGAGGCAGCTGACAAGAAATCCTGGGAGGACATGAAGGCGTTCCTTGACGCGACGTTTTAGGTTCGGGATGTCGACCAGGCCGTCGGCGAGAACCCGTCGAAAACGGTAAAAATATCGTTAATTTTAGTGGTAAGTTGGTCCGCAAGGGCATGGTGAATCATGAGCCATGTCCTTGAAAAATATGAAAATTATGCCATGCTAAATATAACTATCTGAAATGCCGATAAATAATATAGTATGATGAGCTGATACGTGGAAACCTTTTAGAGGCGCAACGGCTCTAATTTACAAGCGCCCCGTGGATAAGACAAAGCACGTTGTTGATAATACAACGTCTATTCGGGTACTGTCTGGTACAAGTTACCAATACAGGTCACTGTTAAAACGATTTTTGATGAAATCAAGATATAAAAGGTGATGTAAAAAAAATAAATTAGTGTAAATAAACGCGATATAAGGTACGTGGTTATGGAGTCAATACCTCTCATTCTTAAATTGGATATTACAGGTAATCCAACCAGTTGGATTAATTACGAAGAAGCCATACGACTTTACGCAAACGACCGGGTTATCACCAGCCTCGGCACGGAATCCTTTATTTTTCACGGTGGCATAAACGCACTGACGCAAACCCGTTCTGTTATCGAAGTCGGGTCCATCCTCTTGACCCGCGGCCGTTCCAAGATTTACCAACACGGCGATGAATTTGTTCCACACTTAACCAACCGAGCATTGTTCCGTCGCGACGGTCATCTTTGTATGTACTGTGGTGAACAATTCCGGCATTCGGAGTTGACGCGGGATCACATTGTGCCCATGAGCCGTGGCGGCAGTGATAACTGGGAAAATGTTGTTACCGCCTGTTTTCGATGTAACAATCAGAAAGGTAATCGCACGCCGGAGGAGTGGGGTGGGCGCAAATTGCTGGCAGTGCCGTATGTGCCCAATAAGGCGGAATACCTGTTCTTACAAAACCGGCGGATTATCGCAGACCAGCAGGAATTCCTGATGGCGAGGTTCCGCAAGGGCAGCGCACTCGCTGACCGCATGAATTAATCCCTTATCGGAAAATGACGGGAAGGCGATTATCACTTCGCCATGAACGGTGGCCGGCCGCTTTTCGATTGACGATCAACTTATCATGCCGTGGCTGACGGCGTATTGGCGCACCGCGTCCTCGAACGCTTTTTGATTCTCTTTATCCGTCAGCTGTACTTCTTCCACAATCGGCAGGGTGGGGGCTAATTGCTTTATGCGCCCGCTGTAAATGCCATCCATAACCCCCAATTGATTACCGTCAGGATCAAAATAAGGTGTGCTTGCGACCCCGCAGGACGGTGAGCGGGACTTGAAAATATAGCCGCAAATTTCCGGCATGGACTGGTGGATGTGATCGGCGTAGTCCACCAATTCCTCGGTGACATCGAGATGCGGGTTGGCGCTTCCCTTGACCCGGTAATGGTTGTCGGTGACTTTAATTATATTGATGGGCGCTCGGGGAATACCGAGACCAATGGCGTACTCGGGGCAGATGGCGATGCAGGTAAAGTTTTCACACAGTGCCATAACATGGTCGTGTTGCCGGTTTTGACCATCGTAACGGACGTTATTACCCAGCAAACAACTGCTGACACCGACATGAATACGCTGCGGCCCATCAGGAAACATAGCTTGCAACCTTTGAAATATATTTAAAGTATATCACAAGCGCAAAAAAAGCCCGTGCAGCACGGGCTTTTAAGGTAACGCGGTTATGTGTTTTGTTTCCCCTAGACTTCGTCGCCCAATTTTCTAGCAAAGCGGGAAGCCTTGTGGCTGCCTTAATGGATCGGTTTGGCAGCCTCTTTGGCAAGCAGGTCCGCTTTTTTCTTGCCAATGTTTTTGATCCGGAAGTTGGGTAACTGGTACATCCAGCTATCCCACAGATCGTTATAGGATTCCACTTCCTGTTTTACTTCATCAGCGGATTTCAGGGCAGCGGTTAACGGCGCTTTTGCGGCAGCGTTGTCCTTTGAGCCGGATTCGGCCTGTTTGTTATTGTTTTCCTGTTGTTCGAGTTTTTGCCGCCATTGTTTCGCGAAATCTTCGTCAAATTTGGCGCGATACGTGGTCAGGTAGTTGTCTCCGGCTTTATGAGGCTCGAAGGTGACTTCCAGGCCGTCAAAGGTTTTTAACACGGCGGTATAAACCGGTTTCTCGTCAACTTTGGCGGTGTTGTCACTGACAACGTCATCAAATGTCATTTTGGTAAACGTGGTCGCGATATTGTTCACTTCATACGGTGCGGTTACTTTTTCGCCGGGCTTGAGGCTTTCCAGCGTGAAGTCGCGAACGGTCGGACTGTCGCGGTGGATGTAGACCACTTCGCCATCGGGATGGCTGACTTTCACCTGTTGGATGCGGTCGCGTTTGACTTCAAACACATCGATATCCAGCCAGGCCTTGGGTTGCCATTGATCGGGCAAATTGGCGTTTACCAACCAACTCTGGGGATCATCCTTGGTACGGATGTAGTAACTCTTTTTGGTGGGATCGCCTTGCGAGGGCTTGCTGTCGCCGATGATCAGGTCCGCCAGCTTTTTATCCTTGCCGCCAATCAGGACGATATGGGTCGACTTGGCGCCTTTTTTGCTGACGTCCTGCAGCCCCAAAAGTTGGTAGTGCTCCGGGTTGGCGGTTTTCGGCTCCACCCGCTTCATGTTGCCGATGCCCAGAACCAGTTGCCGTATCTTATCGATGGCGGCGGGGTAATGATCATTTTCCTTGACGGTCCACTCATCTTCATCTTTCGTCAGTGTCAATGTGCCGTCATTTTTTTCGATTTTAACGTAAGTAACATCATTGACACGGGACAACAGGCCGAGGAAAACATAATCGCCGGAGCCTTCGATGTCCTGATTAGTGGGGCCGCTGAACAGGGCGGCAATGATAACAATGATGGCAACGCCTGCTAATATCAGTAGATGTTTTGATTTATTCTGCATATTATTTTCTCCACTATCAAGCTGCTGGCATATGTGTTGACCGGTCACGTCTTTTCAGTCTAATGATACCGAATATGCCGCCGCCAATGGCAATGATTAGCGGTATTAAACCGATGTTGATGAACTTCAGCCAACCTTCGAGGCTATCAATGTTCTTTTTCAATTGGTGCCTGACCTCGCGTAATTCCTTGCGGATCTTTACACGTTCCTGGCGGAATTGTTCCAGTTCCACTCTTTGTTCGTTACTGAGGATCAGTGCCTTGTCTTCGGATTTGCCCCGTTGCATTTCCATGAGCTTGCGTTCGGTCTGACGCAGCTTGCCCATCAATTTTTGCTCCTTTTCGCGGTATTTCAATTCCGCTTGCTGGCGAAGTTCGTCAACCTTGGTAAAGGGACGGGAGAACAGGCCGCGGTTACGTACACTGATAAGATCTTTACTGCCTGTCAGGTTGTCGAGGGCATTGATAACGAAGCTGCCATTGGCGGCAACCGGCACCGACATCCGGGACCCGAAAAGATTTTGCATGCGTACCCAGAAACGGTCTTCCAGCATGTCGGTATCGGCCACCAGAATGACATTAATATCGCCCTTGGATTGTTTCAGGCTCTGGGAAAACTCCATGGATTTATTCTTGTCGTCTTGACTGGAGTTCTCATTGCTGGAGGATTGGGGTTTGCCATCGGGAAATGCCGATTTCGCTTTGCCCGTGATACGGGCGGCAAGCGTGTAACTCTGGCCACTTGGCTTATAGTTGCGTAACAAGTCCTGGGGATCGCCCAGCAACCTTAATTGGGATTTGTCGAACTCCGTGGCTTTATCCGTGGTTTCGATCAATGGTGTGACGGTAATGCCATCGGTTTTGGTGACCGTTATGGCGCCGGGCGATGCAACATTGATGGTGCCCAGTTGCGAGGTAATGATGTCCTTGCTATTGAGGTTTTGTTTGGTGATTTTCATCCATACGGGATAGTCAATGGCGGCGTTTCTGTTGGCAACATTGAAGGACACTTTCTGGGCAAGCTGGATATCGCCAACGACTTTGTTATCGGTCGTCTTGACCCCCCAGCTCTGCGTCAGTTTGTTAAGATCGGATGTACCGAAATTGCGGCCGGGCATACCGGCTTGCTGATTGCTGATTTCGTCCGTTTCCGCCTGGGGATCGACGAAAGCCAGCAAACGGCCACCGCCAAGCACGAACTGATCAATAGCATAGAGAGTCGCGTCGCTGAGCCCCTTGGGGTGGACCAGCATTAGGACGTCAACGTCGTCGGGTACCTTATCAATGTCAATGTCCAAAGAACGCACATCAAAGAAGTCCCGCATTTGTGCCACCACCGTCCAGGTTTCCGTGGGGCGGGGCATGCCCATGCCGGGCATATGAGGCGCCGGTGATCCATCGATGCTAATAGTACTGATCAGCCCCACCACTTTTTTCTTGGGATTGGCAACCTGCTGGATGGCCTTGGTAATATCGTATTCGACAAATTCCTGACGCTGGGGCGAGAAAAAGGGGATCTGGGTTTCCTCATCGGTGGGACCGGTGGCCACCATACCGAAATAAAAGGTGGATTCACCGTCGTTTAGCGGGACGCCCTTAAGGCCGTAACCCACCGCCTGGTCTTCCTCTTTGGAAAACGGTTCGGGATCAATGATGGACAGGTTAATGTTTTCACCGGCGGTGCGTTTGTATTGTTGCAGCAATTCCTTGACCCTGTTCGCATAACTGCTAATGCCGGGCAGCCGGGTTGCGAGCTTCTGGGACAGATACAGGCGCACGGTGACGGGTTCCTGCAGGCCTTCCAGAATGTTTTGAGTCCCCTGTGAAAGCGTATAAATATTATTTTCTGTCAGGTCAGCACGGGCTGATGTGAATGTAGCGTTGCTGAAGATATTGATTGCCAGCAACAGTACCGCGGCAATCAGGATACTGCTGAAGGTAAATGTTTTTATAGTCATTGTTACTCCCTTTTAATCAGCCTTCTTGTATTCGATCAGTGTCGCATTGGCAAACAGCCAGAAGGCGATGAGCGAGACGAAATAAATGATGTCGCGTAAATCAATCACGCCTTTGCTGATGGCATCGAAGTGCGTCAGAAAACTGAATGAACTGATGGCGGAAACGATAAACTCAGGTGCCCAGATGCTGAAAAAATCCAGCACCAGGGGAAATCCGCTCAATACAAACAACAGGCATATCACGGCGCTAACGACAAAGGCGATAACCTGATTGCGGGTGATCGCCGATACACAGGAACCAATGGCGAGAAACGCGCCGGCCATTAACAAACTACCGATATAGCTCGCGAAAATAACGCCATTGTCGGGACTGCCAAGATAGTTCACGGTAATCCAGATGGGAAAGGTAAGACTTAAAGCGATTGCCGTAAATGCCCACGCCGCCAGGAATTTACCCAGTACCGCCTGCGGCATGGTTATGGGCATGGTCAGTAGCAGTTCTACGGTGCCGCTTTTGCGTTCCTCCGCCCACAAGCGCATGGCCAGGGCGGGAATAATGAACAAGTACAACCAGGGATGAAAATTGAAAAATGGAATCAGGTCCGCCTGCCCACGGCTGAAAAAATTACCAAGATAAAAAGTGAAAATACCGCTGAGAAACACAAAAATGATCATGAAAATATAGGCAATCGGTGTCGTAAAGTACCCGGCAAGCTCACGTTTGAATATAACCCAGATATTTGCCATTGATGAGACTCCTTATGATTCTTGTTGGGTTGTAATGGAGCGAAACACATCGTCCAGTTGTCCTTTGACGACATGCAGGTTCTCAATGTCCCAGTTTTTATCGCGTGCCAGATGACTGACCGGGGTGATAGGCGCATTGTCGGAAGCGGGATAAACCCGGAAAGTAATATGGCCGTCGTCGTCAGCAAGTTGCTCGACGGATTTTACTTCCTGCAGTTGTTCCAGCTCACGGTTTACGGTATCGGAAGATCCGCTTCGTACGGTGATTTCAACACAGTTGTGAAGGGGAGAGCGTGCTTCCAGGCTGGTGGGAGTACCGTCGGCGAGCAGCCGGCCGTTGGATATGATAATGGCGCGGGTACAGACAGCGTGAACCTCTTCGAGGATGTGTGTCGACAGGATAATGGCTTTTTCCGCCGCCATATTACTAATAAGGGTGCGTACTTCGTGTTTCTGATTCGGATCAAGGCCATCCGTGGGTTCGTCAAGTATCAATACTTCGGGGTCGTGCAGGATCGCCTGCGCCAGACCCACCCGGCGCTTGAACCCTTTTGACAGCGTTTCAATGGGTTTGTTGAGCACCGGTTCCAGGTTAACCTGCTCGATGATCGTGTTAATACGCCGGGCTTTTACGGCACCCTTGAGCCCGCGAATCTCAGCGATGAAATTCAGGAAGCTGACCGGCGTCATATCACTATATAAGGGCGCGCCTTCCGGAAGATAGCCGATGCGGCTTTTGGCGGCTACCGGGTCCTCGGTAATGTCACTACCATTGATTTTAACAACGCCATGGTCGGGCGTTAAAAAGCCCGTTATCATTTTCATGGTTGTGGATTTGCCGGCTCCGTTAGGGCCGAGGAACCCCAATACTTCGCCTTTGTCGACAGAGAATGTTATATCGTCTACCGCGGTAAATCCGCCGAACGTTTTCTTGAGCTGTGAAACTTCAACCATCGCTGCCATTGTAATTATCCTTTGTTGTGCGATTACACGTATTGCGACTGAACGCTAATTTGCCATTATTACTCTTTACAGGTCAAAACGATTTCCCACAAGATTAAAATGACCTGTGACAAGTACCGGCAGGAAATGTTCCTGCCAACTTAACGGATCCGACTGCTGCAATCTCAGAAGTAAACAGAACGGAAAAACCGGCGGGCAACGCCTAGCTTGTCAGTATACATATCATTTTTTCAAACCAACATATCACCGGGGCTGGTGGTACGGGTTGTACGCAAGGCGCTGACACCCATGGAACAGTGCGCTCGACTCGATTCGAGGCCGCAAAAATACTAGAGAATGCTAAAATCGCTGTCAAGCAACGCTATAACGGAAGAAGCGATTTGCAAGCAACGCACGTAACGTGGACGCCAAACAGGCCGTCAGGCCGTGATTTCGCCGTGCTACCGAAAGGATCGGATGCCTGGTCAATAAATGTCCACCTACTATTTATAGGCCCGTTATAGGCCCGGATTTTATGGGCTGGATTCCGGGGTCGAGGGCTAAATACATAGTTAAAGTAATTTCTAGCTTTTATTATTATAATCACAAATTACTTTAACTGTAATGCCGGCCAGGCCGTGGCCGCCGATTCACGTTTTCTCAATATGATAAGTTGTACAAGTTAATGTGGCGGATGAAGTCCCGGCCGCCATTATCAGTGATCTCAATAGAAAAGCAAACCAGCCCGGTTTTGTGCCTTTGACGATGACGCAGGAATGTTAACGGGAAGCCAAGCGTATGTGTTTTGCCGTGTTAAAACGAAAACGCAAATTATTGTATCTCTCGCATTACAAAACATTAGCAGTTTAACAACGCTTCCGTTATTATTCTCCCCATTCGGCAAATAAGCTTGCACAGTTTAAAATATTTGCTATGTTGATACCAACGTAGTACGTTTCTTTTATAGTGTACCATCTGTCTGATATAATAGCGGGACGCAACGTTGTTGGGTGTTCAGCACGTGGTTGAGTGTACAGCGTTATTAGTTGCTGAGCACGTTATCCGATAGTTGTATCAGTAGACAAGTAGGATCAAACGCTGAACAGCGCTGAATAGAGAGGATCAGCGGTAGCGCCACAACAAGCAAGTTTGAACGTTTGCAAGCGTTTTAATAATTTGCGGGATAAGTGGCTGTCATATGGTTGGCTGTCTATGGTCTATGTAGGTGGCGGCAGTCGGTGATGACAGTCAGTGGTGAAAGTTAGCGGTATAACACGGGCGGTATAACAAAGCGAATCATGGATACGGTTAGCACCGGTAAGTCCGAGACAAAAGATTTATTTGACCACACTTCGAATGGTTCTGCGATTGAAATTAAAGGATCAGTCTTTACCCTCCCTGTCCTGAAAATCTGCACGACGGACATCGATCAGGTCGACAAGGCATTAAAAACCCACCTGGCACAGTCGCTGAGTTTCTTCAAGAATGCTCCCATCGTGATTGATCTGGAGCGCACCAAGCAAATGAAACCGCCCATGGATTTTGCGGCGCTGACTGCATTACTGCGCGACCAGCAACTGGTACCGGTCGCCGTGCAAAAAGGCAGCCTGGAGCAACACCTGGAAGCGGAAAAAGCCGGATTAGCGATACTAACCGGCCAGTCATCGGCGAAGTCAAAAAAGACCGGGGGCGCCGTAGCGGACAATCAGCCTGCTTCCGGAGAAGCGGATGACAGCCCAGCAGCCGAATCCGCGTCGGCAACGGCTGTGCAACCTGCGCCACCGGTTAACGCCGGCACGGCAACCACTAAGATGGTGACCCAGCCCATTCGTTCCGGACAACGAATATATGCCCGTGACGGTGATTTAATTGTACTGGCCGCCGTTAATGCCGGTGCGGAAGTGATGGCGGACGGTAACATTCATATTTATGCCCCGTTACGCGGCCGTGCTTTGGCCGGCGTGAAGGGTAACGAAAATGCTCGGATTTTTTGCCACAGCATGGAAGCGGAATTGATAGCTATCGCCGGTACCTACCGGGTTTTTGAAGACCAGGTGCCAAAGGAGATTCATCAACAATCCGTACAGATATGTCTACGTGGAGAACAGTTGGATATCATGCCAATTCAAAAACCCTGAAGGACGGGCAGGCTGATAACCACATTGATTATGACGACAGTGGGAGACAAATATGGCCAAAATAATCGTTGTCACCTCGGGTAAAGGTGGTGTTGGCAAGACGACGACCAGCGCCAGTTTTGCAACGGGACTGGCAAAACGTGGGTATAAGACCGTGGTCATCGATTTTGACGTGGGACTTCGCAACCTGGATCTTATCATGGGGTGTGAACGCCGGGTTGTTTACGATTTTGTCAATGTGATTCAGGGCGAGGCATCTTTGGTGCAGGCCCTGATTAAAGACAAGCGGGTTGATACCCTCAACATCCTGCCGGCTTCCCAGACGCGGGATAAGGAGGCGTTAACACAAGACGGTGTCGAGCGGGTGTTGAACGAGTTACGGCAAACCCACGATTATATCGTGTGTGACTCACCGGCTGGGATCGAAACCGGCGCTATCATGGCTTTGTATTACGCCGACGAGGCCATCGTGGTAACCAACCCGGAAGTATCTTCAGTGCGGGACTCCGACCGGATACTGGGTATCCTGCAGGCTAAATCCAAACGTGCGTTGGAAGGGCAGGATCCCGTCAAGGAGCATTTACTGATTACACGCTATGATCGCAATCGCGTGGAGCAGGGCGAAATGCTGGGGCTTGAAGACATTCAGGATCTGCTGGGTATCTCGTTGCTCGGCGTTATACCCGAATCTCAATCGGTGCTGCAGGCATCCAACTCGGGGATTCCGGTCATACTGGATGACACCAGCGACAGTGGCCAGGCTTACCAGGATATGGTGGGCCGATTTATCGGCGAAGAGCGGCCGTTGCGCTTTATTGATGTGGAAAAGAAAGGCTTCTTGAAACGTTTATTTGGAACCTAAGCTTATGACAATACTTAATTACCTGCTGGGCAAGCGGAAGAAAACGGCAACCGTTGCCAAGGAGCGGTTGCAGATCATCCTGGCTCGGGAACACAGCGACCGCAATGCGCCGGATTACTTTCCAGAGCTCAAAAAGGATATCCTGGACGTGGTGGCAAAATACGTGGCGGTTGACATGGAGCGTATCCAGGTACACCTGGACAAGGATGGTGACACGGATATCCTGGAACTGAACATCCTGTTGCCGGATAAACACACCGAACAGCAAAAGGTTGCTGTGCATAGTTAACCTGATCCGGTATTGGGGATTAAATCGTTATTGCCTATTGGTAAAACTTCAGAGGTTTTTGCTGTAAAGCGATACAACGTCGCGATACCAGGTTGTAAAAATCGCGATTATAAATCATAAAAACGTTGCATCAAGCGCCAATGTAAATTGCGGTAAACTGTAATATATTACTTACACCGCGCTGAGTGATTAAAATATATTGGTTTTTGGTTTTTGGTTTTTGGTTTTTGGTTTTTGGTTTTTGGTTTTTGTTATTGGTTTATGTGAGTGGTTTTAGTCGTTGGTTGTCGAAAACCCGTATTCACTGCCAGCGCTGCGAATAATATTTACCTTTATACCTTTATACCTTTATACCTTTATACCTTTATACCTTTATACCTTTTTATATTTAACGCTGTAATATAGTACCGGAATTATAAACAGGGTTAACAGCGTTGATATCAACACGCCGAATATCAGCGATATAGCCAGACCGTTGAAGATCGGGTCGTCCAGAATAAAAAACGCCCCCAGCATCGCCGCCAGTCCCGTAAGGATAATCGGTTTGGCACGCACCGCACCGGAGCGGATTACCGCCTCCTGCAGGTTGACCCCCGCCTTGAGTTGTTCATTGATAAAGTCCACCAGCAAGATGGAATTACGGACGATGATGCCGGCCAGTGCAATCATGCCGATCATGGACGTCGCGGTAAATTGTGATTGCAGTAATGCATGTCCCGGCATGACACCTATGACCGTGAGCGGAATGGGAACCATGATAATGAGCGGTATGATATAGGAACGGAACTGGGCCACCACCAGCAGGTAAATCAGGATAATACCGACCGCGTATGCGATGCCCATGTCACGAAAAGTCTCATAGGTAATCTGCCATTCGCCGTCCCATTTGAGACTGTAGCGATAGGGTTCACTGGGTTGGTTGATGAAGTATTGTTCCACTTCGTATTCGCCGTCAAAGACCTTGTCCTTAAGTTTTGCGAAGATATCAAACATACCATACAACGGGCTGTCCAGTTCGCCGGCCAGGTCACCCGTCACGTAGGTAAAGGGTAAGAGGTCCTTATGGTAAATGATGTATTCGCGGCTCGTGTCGCGCACCGAGACGAAATCGGCCAGCGGTAGGGTAGAGCCGTTGCGGCTGTGTACCCGCAGGTCTAACAGTTCGTCAATATCGGCTTTGTTGGCATTGGATACTTCAATACGAATGGGGGTGGGGTATTTGACCTGATCGCCGTGCAGGTAACTGATATCGCTACCGCTAACCGCCATGGACAAGGCGTTGACAATGCTTTGTTGACTGATGCCTGCCAACGCCGCTTTGCTGGTGTCGATATCTATAACAAGCTTGTGTGCCTGGCTTTCCACACTGTCGTCGACATCGGTGATGTCTTTGGTATTTTCGAATACCGTCCGTATTTCATTGGCAATACGGCGCTGCCCCTGATAGTCCAGGCCGTAAATTTCCGCGACAATGGGTGCTAGTACCGGAGGACCGGGAGGAACCTCAACGATTTTGACGTCACCATGGTAACGGTTGACGATGTCCCGGATCGGTTCGCGAACCGATGTTGCAATGTCATGGCTTTGGCGGTCCCGTTTATCTTTGTCCATCAGGTTAACCTGGATATCGCCGGCATTGGCGTTGGCACGCAAATAATATTGGCGCACCAGGCCGTTAAAATTGATGGGCGATGCCGTTCCGGCGTATACCTGGTAGTCGGTTACTTCCGGTACGGTTTCCAGGTATGCCCCGATTTCATCCAGAACCTGGTTGGTCTTTTCCACGCTGGTGCCTTCCGGCATGTCCAATACGATCTGGAATTCGGATTTGTTATCGAAGGGCAGCATTTTCAGTACCACTAGTTTAAAGACCGGCAGCAAAACTGAAATCAGTATTAATAACATAACCACGGCAAATAGCAGCCAGCGCTTTTTCCGGCCCTTGTCGGCGCCAAGAAATGGCGACATGGATTTTTGAAAAATCTGCTGCAGTTTACGGTCCAGCGCCGATTCGCTGTGGTGCGCGGCCGGATGGCTGGCCGGCAACAGTTTATTGGCCATCCACGGGCTGATGATAAAAGCCACCGCCAGGGAAATTAACATGCCCATACTGGCGTTAATGGGAATGGGGCTCATGTACGGGCCCATCAGCCCGGTTACAAATGCCATGGGTAACAACGCCGCGATTACGGTAAACGTGGCAAGAATGGTGGGACCGCCCACTTCGTCAACGGCCTTTGGGATAGCTTCCAGCAACGAGGTATCGCCCTGCTGTAAATGCCGGTGTATGTTTTCCACCACCACAATGGCATCATCCACCAGGATACCGATGGAGAAAATCAGCGCGAACAGGGAGACGCGGTTAATGGTAAACCCGTAAGCCCAGGAGGCGAACAGGGTGATCGTCAGGGTAATGACCACAGCGACGCCGACGATCACGGCTTCACGGCCGCCCAGGGTAAAAAACACCAGCAGGACCACCGAGGCGGTGGCAAATATCAGTTTGCTGATCAGCTTATTCGCCTTGTCATTGGCGGTCTTGCCATAGTTGCGGGTGATATTGACATTGACGCCATCGGGGATAAACGTCCCCTTCAGCTGGTCCAGGCGTCGGGTAACGTTGTCGGCAATTTCCACTGCGTTTTCACCAGCCTTTTTGGCGATGGCAATGGTTATCGCGGGGCGGGTAGTCTGACCGTCCAGGGAGTTGGGTGATGCCGGTCCCATGCCCATACCCACGTACTGTTCGGGCTGGTCAGGTCCCTGCGAAACCTTGGCAACGTCCTTGAGGTAGACGGGCGCATCATTGTACACCGCCACCACTAATTGGGCGATGTCTTCCGGACTGTCAAAAAAACTGCCCACCTGTAAGATCAATTGCTGGTTATGATCGACCGTGGCATTTTGATTGTGAGACTGGTTGGCGGCCTGGATCGCGTTTTTGAGATCAGACAACGTTAAATCGTAGGCGGCGAGCCGGTTGATATCGGGAACCACGTGAACGACGCGATCGACGGCTCCAATGGAATAAATATCGCGTGTGCCTTTGATGCGCTTAAGTTCCACTTCCAGGGTATGGGCAACTTGTTGCAGATCGTAGCGGGTGAACGCATCGTTGTCGCTCCACAAGGTCAGGGCGACGATGGGGACATCGTCGATGCCCATGGGTTTGATCAGCGGCTGGGCGATACCCAGGTTTTTCGGCAACCAGTCCTGGTTGGAAAAAATCGCGTTGTATAATCTGACAATGGAGCGGGTCCGGTCTTCTCCCACCTTGAACTGGACCGTCAGCACCGACATACCCGGCTGCGATACCGAATACACGTGCTTGATGCCGTCAATCTCTGATAACACCTGTTCAGCGGGTGTTGATACCAGTTGTTCCACTTCTCTACTGGAGGCGCCGGGAAACGCTACAAAGACGTTGGCGAAAGTGACATTGATCTGCGGTTCTTCTTCCTTGGGGGTAATCAATACTGCAAACACACCCAATAACAATCCCACCAACGCCAGCAGCGGGGTAATTTCGGATGTCAGGAAGCGTTCAGCGATCTTGCCGGATATGCCGAGTTTATTATTCATTGTTGGATATGCGCGCTATTGAGTTTGTCGGGCGGTTTGGTCTTTCAGGTAAATGCCCGCCCGGATCGGATCGAGGGCCACGGTTTCGCCATCATC